>LT599020.1 GCA_900079685.1 uncultured delta proteobacterium | reverse complement strand
CCGCTGTTATTCGGCCTGCGCTCCGCGGGACCGTGGCCTCAATCCGGGCCGTAACGCGCGCAACAAGCGCAGCATGATCCGCTTGCCGCCATATTTGCCGGATGCCCCGGCGCGCCCGGCCGGCCTTTACCCCAAAAATTTTCCCCCACCGTATTCTCCTCTTGCCGGAAAAAGAGTATACAGCCTGCAATAGGCAAAAACTTTTTTATAGAGGCAATTGGCACGAACGGGATACACTACGCACCTGGATGTTTTCATCATGCCGTATCCCGCATTGCGCCTTTGCATCTGAAAACGGAACATCGTATCGGAGGAATCTTATGAAAATACGCGCCTTTTTTCTGGCTCTCTTTGCCCTCGCATGTTTTTCCCTGACCGCTCCGGCAAAAACGCCGCCCGTGTGGACCATGGATAAACCCTACACAAACAGCCCATTGCAACGGGCTACCCTGACCGGAACGGCAACATTCAATGAGGTACAGGGGCAGGCCTGGCTGATCGTCTCCTGCCGCCCGGACGCCGGCAAACCGGAGGTGACGTTGCGCGTTGACAAAGCCCTGGCGGAAAGCTTCCCCGTGGGCAAATATGAAGGACCCGGCGGGGTGGGAGAAAAAATGCGCCTGTTGCGCGTGGCCATGGACCAGGGCGAAAGCGCCAGCACCTATCTCGCCAGCGGCACGCGCCAGGAGAACAATACCTTCCAGTGGACCTTCACGCCGCCGCAGGCTGAAATGGAACGCTGGATCAACGCGCCCGGCACCCTCGTGACATTGTACATACGGCAAGAGGACGCCGGGGCCCCCCGCCTGGAGGCGTCTTTCGTCCTGCCGGCCTCCAATGCGGATCTGGCGGCGCTGGTGAGGCCCTGCTACAAAAAATAAGCGGAAGCCCCTCTACGCTGACAACGCACGGGAGCGTTCAGACAGTGCCGTCATGAGATGATTTTTCATTTCCCGACAGGGAAGACGGCGCTGTCAGCGCCAGTCCCGCGTTAACCGTTTCCGCGTAGCAGCGGATATTGGCGTTCCATTCTGTGGCCAGCATTTGATACAGATTGCGGGGGAGTTGCAGCAACGTCTCCTCGCATTTGCGGCGCACCCGGCGGCGCGCAAGGTAATAGGCCCCGCCGCCCGTGAGCACCCCGGTGAAAATGCCCAGGTGCGGCGACCGGATAAGGCCGAACACAACCGCGAACCCGGCAATGCCGCCGATAAAAGCCTGGGTGGACGGCGTTGCGATAGTTTTGATGAAGGGCAGCCCTTCCCTGGAGAACAGTTCTTTATCCGGCACGGAAAAGGCTCCGTCAGCGGCGGAAAGAAGCGCATTGCACTGCGCCTCCCCCAGCCCGCACCGCTGCATGTGGGCCAGAGCGTCCGTGGCGAGCGCGGCCTTGGCCGCCTGGAACGCCGCCGCAGTTTCCGTATAAAATTCGCGCATGATTTCGGCGGCGACCTCTTTGGGGTCCATCGATTCGCCTACCTTGCAGAATCCCGCCTCAAACACGCCCCGGCCCACGCGCATGAACAGGGGGCCCGCGCTGCCCAGCCCCGCTTCCAACGCGCTGGCGGCGGTATCTTTCAACGTGCGCATGCGGCCCTTGTCCATGGCGATGTCGAGCCCGATGCTGCCGGACGCCCGGCGCATGGCGTTGTCCATCCTTTCGTCCAGAATGGCTGTGTCAAGGCCGGGATTCCAGATTTTCCCCGAAGTTTCCACCATAGTTCCATCCCCTTTTTGTGTGCGATGCTGCAGGATACAAAAAAATCATATGCTGATAAAGGGCTTATCGTTTCATTTTTTACTTGCCAGAACCCCAAAAGCGCATTATGTAACTGAGCTTTCACACAACAAGCACACCCGCAGGCGTAAGGTCCGGGGTGCCGGGCGGACGGCCGCGCGGTTGAAGGACCTGCCGGGGTGGAAGCACAACCCAGGAGTTTTCACATGGCTTATGTTTCCATGAAACAGATGCTGGAAACCGGCGTGCACTTCGGTCACCAGACCCGTCGCTGGAACCCCAAAATGCGCCCCTACATCTTCGGCGCGCGCAACGGCATCCATATCATCGACCTGCAGCAGACCGTCAAGCTGTACCGCGTCGCCCACGACAAGGTCGTTGACACCGTCGCCAAGGGCGGCAAGGTCATTTTCATCGGCACCAAGCGCCAGGCGCAGGAAGCCGTGGCCGCCGAGGCCACCAAAGCCGGCCAGTACTACGTGACCAACCGCTGGATGGGCGGCACCCTCACGAACTTCCAGACTATCCAGAAAAGCATCGACCGGATGAAAAAACTGGAAGGCATGTTCGAAGACGGAACCATCAACAAATACCAGAAGAAAGAAATTCTCTCGCTGCAGCGCGAACTGGACAAGCTCCGCCTCGTGCTCGGCGGTATCCGTGAAATGGAACGGTTGCCGCAGCTGGCCTTCATCATCGACCCGCACCGCGAAGCCATCGCGGTTTCCGAATGCCGCAAACTGGGCATTCCCATTGTGGCCGTGACCGACACCAACTGCGACCCGGACGTTATCGATTTCATCATCCCCGGCAACGATGACGCCATCCGCGCCATCAAACTCTTCGTCGGCCACGTCTCCGAAGCCTGCCGCGAAGGCGAGGCCATGCGTAAGGACAGCCCCGCCGACATGGAAACGGCCATGACCGCCCCGGCCATGGAAGAACTGGCTCCGACCGCCGTAGCCGAGGAAGAAGCCGCTGATTTTGAGGAGGAAAAATAATGGCTGAAATTACCGCCGCCATGGTGAAAGAACTGCGCGACCGCACGGCCGCCGGCATGATGGATTGCAAAAACGCGCTCAAAGAGTGCGAAGCCGATATTGAAAAAGCCATTGACTGGCTGCGCCAGAAGGGCCTTTCCAAGGCCGCCAAGAAAGCCGGCCGCGCCACGTCCGAAGGCGTGGTGGCCTCCGTCGCCGCCCCGGACAACTCCAAGTCCGCCATTGTCGAAGTCATGTGCGAAACCGACTTCGTTTCCCGCGGCGACAAGTTCCAGGCGTTCGCCAAGTCCGTGGGCAAAACGGTGTTCGACAAGGAACCGGCGGATACCGCCGCCCTTCTCGCCATTCTCGGCGACGACGTGAACAACCAGATCGCCACCCTCGGCGAAAACATCTCCGTCGGCCGCCTTGCGGTTTACACCGTGGCCGGTAACGGCACGATCGGCACGTATGTGCACGCCAACGGCAAGATCGGCGTCATGGTGGAACTCGCCTGCGAAAAGGCGGAAACCGCCAAAAACGCGAAGCTCCAGGAACTGGCCCGCAACCTTGCCATGCAGGTTGCCGCCGCCAGCCCCGCCGCCGTTGACCCCGGCTGCCTGGACCCCGCCCTTGTGGAACGCGAAAAGGAAATTTCCCGCCAGAAAACGCTGGAAGAAGGGAAACCCGCCAATATCGTTGAAAAGATCGTTGAAGGCCGCATCCGTAAATTCTACGAAGAAGTGTGCCTCATCAATCAGGCCTATATCCGGGACGACTCCAAGTCCATCCAGGCGCTTCTCCAGGAAGAAGGCAAGGCCATGGGCGACACGCTTTCCATCAAACGGTTCGTCCGTCTCCAGCTCGGAGAAGGCGCTTCCGAGGAATAGCCCGCAAACGGCAATACAGAGCATACAAAAAGGCCTCCGCCAATGGCGGAGGCCTTTTTGTATGCTCTATAAAAATATAAAATTTATGACAATAATGCCGTTCTACACTGCAATAGGGTTTTTATGAATACATACTAATAATGCGGCGTGAAAATAATTACTTCATGCAATGATAGCTACTACGGTGAGTATCCACAATATGGCTAAGGATTTTGCAGAATAAACAACAATGTAACCCCAATCGGCGTTTATGCGGATGCAACTGCACCCGCCGTTACACGGCAAACGCCTTGTCAAAGGAGCATCATCATGGCTATCGTTAAAAAATGGCATGTTTTCGGTATCGCCACGGCCATCCTCGCCTGCGTGATCCTGATCCCCCTGTCCGCCGGCGCCGCCGAGACCGAAACCGTTATCATCAAGGAAAAATCCATCGTGTCCGATACGATCGTCGATCCGAACATGCCCGCTCCCGCCAACAGCAAAGTGCTGCCGGAAGCCCCTTTCCACGGCAAGCGGGAAATGCTCCCCGCCGGTTCCGCCATTGAAGGCACCGCCATGCAGGGCGGCCAGTTCGGCCCCAACGTGATTAACTACGCATCCGCCGTTGCGAAGCGCACGCCGAACGAACTGGTGCTGAACACCATGATAAGCAAGGCGGAAGACGACGAAACCCTGAGCCAGCTGGCGAGCAAGGTTTACATGGACAACGGCGGCGCCAATTATGAGAACGTGACCATTTTCTGGCACGTCGGCGAAAAGCCCCAGCTTGCCAACCCCTGGGGACGCACCGACATCCACAAGGGCGACACCGTGTTCAAAGTCGTCAAAATAGTCGAATAACCCGACACCGCACAACAGCACCCAAAAGCCCCGCAAAGCGGGGCTTTTGGGTGCGTACACGCAATCGCGGAACGGAGCCGCACCCTACTCTTTCTCCAGGCGCTGCCGGCCCCCGGAGAGATTCAGGTGCAGGCCGATCCTGCGCAAAAGCGCTTCTTTTTCAAAAGGTTTCCGGACAAAATCAACCCCGCCGGCGGCCAGGGCCTTTATCCGCGTTTCCGGGTCGTGATTGGCGGTAAGAAAAATAACGGGGATGCGGGCCAGCGCGGCGTTTTGCCGCAACGCGGCCAAGGTGGCGAACCCGTCCATGCCGGGCATTTCGATATCCAGAACGATCAGGTCCGGAACTTTTTCCGCCACGATGGCTAACGCCTGGCCTCCGGATTTGGCCATGATGACCGCGTATTCTCCGGCAAGCTGTCCGCTGACATGCCGCAGGTTGGTCACGTTATCATCAACAACAAGAATGGTTTTCACGGCAATCCCCCTCTTCGTATCGCACGCGCGCGGCACGCTCCCCCCCAGGAACGGTTGCTCCATTGCATTGTCTGCCTGATGTCCATAGAGACATAGTACGCCTGTTTTTGCAATATTTTTCCGGCAGCGATGCATAAAGCCGCAGAGACGGCGCCACAAAACCAAAAAAAGAGCCCCGCCATGCGACGGGGCTCTTTGCGGTAATAAAACGGGGGAAGGCTTAGTACATGCCGCCCATGCCGCCCATGCCGCCCATGCCGCCGCCCGGCATGGCCATGTCTTTCTTGGCTTCGGGCTTTTCAGCGATGGCGCATTCCGTGGTGAGCAGGAGGGAAGCCACGGAAGCCGCGTTCTGCAGGGCGATGCGGGTGACCTTTTTGGGGTCGATGACACCGGCCTTGATCAGGTCTTCATATTCGCCGGAAGCGGCGTTGAAGCCGAAGCCGTCCTTGCCGTCACGGACCTTTTCGGCCACGACGGAACCTTCGAAACCGGCGTTCTGCGCGATCTGGCGAAGCGGTTCTTCAACGGCGCGGCGCACAACGGCGATGCCGGCGGCTTCGTCGTCGTCAACGGGCTTGACGTCGTCCAGGGCTTTCACGACGCGCAGGTACGCGGTGCCGCCGCCGGGGACGATGCCTTCCTCAACCGCGGCGCGGGTGGCGTTGAGCGCGTCTTCCACGCGGTCTTTCTTTTCCTTCATTTCCGTTTCGGTCGCCGCGCCGACATGGATGACGGCCACGCCGCCAACGATCTTGGCGAGGCGTTCCTGCAGCTTTTCACGGTCGTAGTCGGAAGTGGTTTCTTCGATCTGGGCGCGGATCTGCTTCACGCGGGCCTTGATGTCGTCGCCTTTGCCGGCGCCGTCAACGATGGTGGTGTTTTCCTTGTCGATAACGACGCGCTTGGCGGTGCCGAGGTCGGCCACGGTCACGCCTTCGAGCTTGCCGCCCATGTCTTCGGAAATAACCACGCCGCCGGTGAGAACGGCGATATCCTGGAGCATGGCTTTACGGCGGTCGCCGAAGCCCGGGGCTTTCACGGCCACGACCTGGAGGGCGCCGCGCAGCTTGTTCACCACCAGGGTGGCAAGGGCTTCGCCGTCAACGTCTTCAGCGATGATGACCAGGGGGCGGTTCAGTTTCACGACCTGTTCAAGAATGGGAAGCATTTCCTTCATGTTGGAAATCTTCTTTTCGTTGATCAGGATGTAGGGTTCGTCCATTTCGCAGACCATCTTGTCCGGGTTGGTCACGAAGTACGGAGAGAGGTAGCCGCGGTCGAACTGCATGCCTTCCACGACGTCCAGGGTGGTTTCAAGGCCTTTGGCTTCTTCAACGGTGATGACGCCTTCCTTGCCGACCTTGTTCATGGCTTCGGCGATGATGTTGCCGATGGTGGTGTCCGCGTTGGCGGAAATGGTGCCGACCTGGGCGATTTCCTTCTGGTCGCGGGTGGGCTTGGCAAGCGTGCCGAGATCTTTCACGAGGGCTTCAACGGCTTTGTCGATGCCGCGCTTGATGGCCATGGGGTTGCGGCCGGCGGCCACGAGCTTCACGCCTTCGCGGTAGATGGCCTGGGCCAGAATGGTGGCGGTGGTGGTGCCGTCGCCGGCGATGTCGGAAGTCTTGGAGGCGACTTCCTTGACCATCTGGGCACCCATGTTTTCGAACCTGTCTTCCAGTTCGATTTCTTTCGCAACGGTCACGCCGTCTTTCGTGATGACGGGGGAGCCGAAGGATTTTTCGATAACCACGTTACGGCCCTTGGGGCCGAGGGTCACCTTAACGGCATTGGCAAGCTTGTCCACGCCCTTGGAGAGAAGTTCACGGGCTTTGGTATCAAAAAGAATTTCCTTGGCAGGCATAGCTATACTCCTAAAATATTTTCTTTATTGGCTGTTTTTGAGGAAGATCGTTACTGGATGACAGCGAGGATATCATCTTCGCGCATGACCAGGTGCTCAACGCCGTCGAGCTTGACTTCCGTGCCCGCGTACTTGTTGAACAGCACGATATCGCCGGCTTTCACGGCCATGGCGACGCGCTTGCCGGAGTCGTCCGTCTTGCCGGGACCGGCGGCGACGACTTCACCCTTGGAGGGCTTTTCTTTCGCGGTATCCGGAATGTAGAGACCACCGGCGGTCTTTTCTTCCGACTCAAGACGCTTGACCAAAACGCGGTCGTTGAGGGGCATCAGCTTCATAACTCACAAACCTCCAACATACTTGAAAAGAGTTTCATTTTTTAGCACTCGGCATGAGAGAGTGCCAGCCCTACGCAAAAATACCCCCATCAACCATTCAAAAATGGCAGTGCGGGAAGCATCCGAAATGGCGAGGACATCCCTCGGCATTGGCAAGAAGCATGATAAGGCAGAACTCTTGTTTGAAAAGAGGTAAAAATAAAAAAAATAACTTTTTAACTGTAACAACCTATTTTTTAAAGAAAAAATATTTATTATTTTTTCACCCATCCGCCCGGATGGTTATTTTTCACGCGGGTCCGCCTGGTTGCAACAGATTTTATGACAAAATACTTCCCTTGCGGGTATACAAACGGTGCCGACGGATTTATGCTGGCCCGGACTTTCACCCCCGGCGCGGAGCGCCGCAGCAGGAGATACGCCATGCCACACAACGCCGTCGGATCGTTCGCCAAATGGCTCACGGAACGGTGCGAGTTTTTGCACAACCTTGAAGCCGAGGCGGAACGCGTCCTGCAAGAGGATAAGGACACGGACAAATACAGAGCGCTCATGTGCCAGAAGGCCATGTTTCTGCAAGCGCTTCCCGAGGAAGCCGAAAACAGGGTGGATTCGCTCCCGGACGATGTGGCGGAGCTTGCCGTGCAGCGGCTGGACCGCTTTGCGGCAAACGCCTCCCGCGCCCTCTCCATCGGATCGGTATTTTACATGTACGCCCTGCTCTACCCGGACGATCACGTCAAGGGAGAGCCCAACGACCTGGATCTGCTCGCCATGGAGATACGGGATATCGCCGGGCGCACCCCGTCCTGACGCCGCTTTTCAAAGGCATCCGGCTGTGGCATAGTGCGCCCACTTGATCTGCGTATATTCAGCGCTCTACTGCCCGAGGTTTTTTTCATGCCCCTGCTGTCCATGTTGTGCAACAAGATCCGCATCCTGTGCCGGATGGTGAAAATCGAGCACTCCGTCTTCGCCCTGCCCTTCGCGTTCATGGGCGCGTTTGCCGCCGCCATGGGCGTTCCCCCGGCCCGCGACCTTATCCTGCTGGGCATCGCCATGGTCTGCATCCGGTCCTTTGCCATGACGTTCAACCGGATCGTGGACGTGCGCTATGACAGGCTGAACCCGCGCACGGCCACCCGCCCCCTCATCACCGGCGAAATTTCGCCCCGCGCGGCATGGCTGTTCTGCGCCGTCATGGCTATAGGGTTTGTCGCCTCCGCCGCCGGCATGAACATGCTCTGCCTCGCCCTTTCCCCCCTGGTGCTTTTCGTGGCCGGATTTTACAGCTACACCAAGCGGTTTACCTGGCTCTGCCATTTCGTGCTGGGCCTCCTGCTCGCCATGGCGCCCATGGCCGGTTACCTCGCGGTCACGGCAGCGTTTGCCCTGCCGCCCATGCTGCTTGCCGCCGCGGTCACGTTCTGGGTGGCGGGGTTCGATATTTTTTATTCCTGCCAGGACGTGGATTTCGACCAAAAACACGGCCTGCATTCCGTGCCCGCGCATTTCGGCATTCCCACCGGGCTTGTAATGGCCGGGTTCTGCCATGCGAACACGGTTATTTTTCTGTTTCTCGCCGGGTACGGCTTCGGCTTCGCCTGGCCCTGGCACGCGGTGGTCGCCGCCGTGGCCGCTATTCTGGTCTGGGAACACCGGCTGGTCAGGCCGGACGATCTGACACGGGTCAACCTGGCCTTTTTCACCCTTAACGCCGTTATCGCCCTGATCCTGTTCTGCGGGATCGCGGCCGCCATTTTCCTGTGAGCCATACGATGCACGACGAAAGAGACGATACCTACAAAAGCCGCTCGCAAAAAAAACGCGAGAGCACGGCCGTGCAGCGGACGGGCACGGCGCTTGCGGCGCTGTCCAAAGGCGACCTGGAAACCCTTGGCCTGCCTCCCGACCTGTTGCAAGCCGTTTTGGATTGGCAGAAGTTTCCGGGCCATGAAACCAAACGCCGCCAGATGCAGTACATCGGCAGGATCATGCGGGACATGGACCTCGCGGCCATTGAAGAACAGCTGGAAGAAAGGCTCGCGCCGGGACGGGCCGAAACGCAAGCGCTGCACGCTATCGAGGAATTGCGCGACCGCCTCGTCAACGCCGAAGGCAGCGCCCTGGAAACGGAACTCGCCGCCCTTGCCGCCCGGTATCCCGGGGCTCCCGTGCCCCGGCTGCGCCATTGCAGCGAAACCGCGCGCCATGAACGGGCCGGGAAAAAACCGCCCAAAGCCTACCGGGAACTGTTCCGCCTTTTACGGGATATGGCGGCCCAAACAGAAGAGTAACCCGTTTTCTCAAGAGACAAAATAAAAACTGACGGCAGCCAGGCTGCCGTCAGTTTTTTTGATGCAAGACAAAGCCGGTTCAGTTCACCAACTGAACGCGGATAAACCCCTTGTCGGCGCGGACAACGCGGACGCGGTCCCCGACCTTGTAAATATCGTCTTCAGGCTGGGTGACGATCACAATCCGGCCATCGTCCGTGTCCACGGTTATGGCGATGTCGCCCCAGCGGATTTCGTTATCTTTCATAAGCGCGGACGTTATCTGGGTAATCGTGCCGTATTCCGCCGTCTGGATCGCTATCTCGGGATTGGGCTTTTCCATCCCCATATCCCTGAGGGATAGGCAGCCGCCGGTGCTTACAAGCAGCCCCAGCAGCACAATCGGCATCCATGGGATGCTCCTGAAAATCCGCGTCCGTACCGTCGTCTGTGTCCTCATGGATTCCTCCGGGAAAAATCTGCCGTCAGCGTTCACCATGCGGAAATATGCACATTTGATGCCATGCAAAGAGGGAACCGGAGGAAGCAAGCGGCGGGAAAAACTGGAAAAACCGCGCGCCCGCCCGGCGCGCTCACTCTTTGTTGCACAACAGGCGCTTCACGCCCGCTTCAAAAAGGATGTCCATCTTGTCCGGCGGGACAAGCCCCGTCACCACGCCGAGACCGAAGGTCGGGTGCCCGATATACTCACCCGCGGCGAACGATTCCGCCATGGCGTACGAGCGCGGGGTTTCCCCTTCGTGGGCGCGCATCGCTTTCTGCCATGCTTCCAGGGAAGCCATGGCCGCGACCATGGCGGATGAAGGCTTGCGCGCGGCTTTTGGCGCGACGGGGCGCGTTGCCTGGGCCATGGCGGTCTGCCTGCTGGCGACCGGATCGCCGTCCCGCCCTTTTTTCATGGTTACCGTGGTTTTTCCGCCGCCCACCCGGGCGGGCGGCCTGTACCGGTGCTGGCTTTTGCAGACGCGGCACTCCACTTTCACAATCTCGCTGCCGACCATGGCCATGATGGTATGGCCCATCACATCGTTACACTTGCCGCAAACAGACTCAACAATGCTTCCTACCGCTAACGTCTTCATTCTTTACTCCCGAAAAATCTTCCCCGTACATATAGCGCATCGCGCCCGATAGCAAGCGCGGCATGAAAAAACAAAGCCCTTCCGGCGGGACCGAAAGGGCTTTGCGACAGCCGTGGAAAATTACTCGGGTTTGATCTCGATCCGCCGGGGCTTCATACTTTCCGCCTTGGGCAGGAAAAGATCGAGCACCCCGTCCTTGATGACGGCCTTGATGTTGTCGCGGTCAACCATGTCCGAAAGGGTGAACACCCGTTTATAGGACAAAGGGCCGAATTCGTTCCGCATAGCTTGGTTGGCGCCTGCCTCGTATTTGCTGACGGCGCGCACCGTCAACTCGTTCTGTTCAAGGTCGATCACAAGATCATCCGCGGCAACGCCGGGAAGGTCCATGAATATATGGAAGCCGTCCTCACGTTCCAGGATATCCGTCGGCGGCATACTCACCTGCGTCTGTGGGCTCATACTCCTTCCTCCTACTGCTCGATGCTGATGCGGTGGGGTTTGATTTCTTCCTCCTTGGGAAGCGTTACCCGTAAAATGCCGTTTTCGCATTTCGCCGTGACCTTGTCGCGGGCGACCGGCACGTTGAGCGTGATGATCCGCTGAAACGACCCGGCCAGCCGCTCCTGCCGGAAATACCGGCCCTCGGGCGAT
This sequence comes from uncultured delta proteobacterium, assembly GCA_900079685.1. NCBI lineage: Bacteria > Deltaproteobacteria > uncultured delta proteobacterium. The sequence continues at coordinate 184,083 of LT599020.1, read as the reverse complement.
TTGCGTTCCGCCTTAATCACCAGGCTTCGCGCCGTGAGCGTGAGATCAAGGTCCTCAATTGAGACGCCGGGGATGCACACGTCAACAATATACCCGGTGTCGTTCTCCCCCACATTGACCATCGGGTATGAATTCCTGCGCTGCATCGCGCTGGAATTCCGGAACATTTCTAAAATGCGATCCATTTCTTTAGGCATCTCATACAAACTGTTAAAGTCGATGACCATACCGCACCTCCTCTAAAAAAACGCATGGCAAAACCGACGAAAGCGCTCTCCGCCAGCGGATATACTTTTTTCTATAGAATAGGTTCTCAGTGTGCGCTGTCAAGGAGTATCACTGCACGTTTTTATAGTGGCGAAAATACAGGAAGTATGGGTAGGGGGACTGGAAAATACGGTTATCCGGGGTAATCCACCCGCATCAGCGTCAACCCCTTGGCAGGGGCAGTGGGGCTGGGTACGGCCCGCCTGGTCTTTGCCGCAAGGCAGGCGGCGATGCCGGCGGCGTCAACGCGCCCCTGCCCGGCCCACACCATGAGCCCGAGCATATTCCGGACCATCTGTTTCAAAAATCCGTTGCCGTGAAAGAACCAGGTGGTCACGGGCCAGCTTTCCGGGCAACAAAACGGCCCCGCCCTGCCCTCTTCCCGCCGGATCGACCATACCTCGCGCACGGTATCCGCGACAGGCGTACCCATATTTTGAAACGACGCGAAATCATGCCGCCCGGTCAAAATCGCGGCGGCGGCCTCCATGGCGGCACCGTCAAGGGGCGGCGTCGCCCAGACAAACGGCTCAAGGCGGGGAGGCACGGGTCCGGCCCCGCTGAACAGGGTATAGGCGTAGACTTTGCCGATGGAATCGTAACGGGCGTGGAAACCGGCGGCAACCGGCTCGGCGGCGAGAACGCGGATATCGCGCGGCAACAGGGCGTTCAGGGCGCGTTGCCAGTCCACCGGTTTTTCCGGGACGTCGGCGTGCGCCGTCTGCCCTTCCGCATGGACGCCGGAGTCCGTTCGCCCGGCGCCGTGAACGCGCACCGGGTATCCCGCAATGGTTTCCAGCGCGCGCTCAAGCTCCTGCTGGATCGTGCCCGTTCCCTGGCTTTCCGCCTGGATCTGCCAACCGGCGTAGGCGCTGCCGCAATAGGCCAGGGTGAGCTTCAGCCGTGCCATGGATTATTCAAAGGGCATCTGGACGCGGGCCAGGGCTTCGGAGAGCCGCGCGGCCTTGCCCGGATTGACGAAGGTCAGAATTTCACCCGCCTGGCGGCCGCGCATGCCGGCCAAAACCTTGACAGCGATCTTTTCATCCAGGGTTTCCAGAACGCTGGCGGCCTGTTTGGCTTTCATATTGCCCAGAACGTCCACCAGATGGCGGTATTTAGCGCTTTTGATCTCTTCAGCCTCTTTGAGCATGGCCTGGATACGCACTTCCAGCTCCTGCAACCGCATGAGGCGCTCGTCAAGATCCTTTTCAAGGGCGCGCATGTCCTGCTCTTTCCGCGCCAGATCATCCTGGCGGCGTTGCAACGCTTCCCGGGACAGGTTGCTCTGGGGGGGCGCTGCCGGGGCTGCCTGGGGGGCGGCTTCGGCGGCGTGAGCTACCGGGGCGGCAAGAAGCGGGCGGTTTTCAGCGGCTTTCACGTCATTCGCGCCGTTCGCGGCGAGGACGCGCGCGGGCTCCGCCGTTGCCGCCGCCGGGGCGACGATTGCCAGAACTCTGTCCTTGAGGCCCAAAGGCTCCACAAGCATGCTGCCGACAAGGCAGAGCTTGAAGATCACAAGACACAGAAGAAACCGGCAGATTTTAGACGGCCGGAGGCATGAAGCGGATCGTGGCGATGTCGTCATAATTTTGTTGCTCTTTATGGTTTTCCGCCAGTCTGTGGCGGGTGGCCTGCTTTTCCTTCAGCCGTTCCAGAAGTTTCTTGTCCTGGGCCTTCTGGGTCAGGTCCGCCCTGGCTCTGTCCACGTCTTCCTCAAGTACCGCAAGGTCGTTGCGCGCCTGGTCAATGTCGTGCGCCAGGGCTTTTATATACCCTGTTATAAGCCAGCGCTCGTCAGCGTCAAGGAGGGCGGGATCCGCCAGTTGCCGCCGGGCCTCCGCCACGGCGGCCTCATATTCCTCCTTTTCCCGCAACCGTTTGTCCCGCGCCTGAACGGCCAGGGAAAACACCTGCATGGCCTGCTCTTCCAGCTGTGCCCTGTAGCTGAGAACCTGCTCGAGGGAAAATTTGAATACGCTCATGGGTGTGCCTTGTCAGAATCTTGTCATACATCATTTTGCCCATGGGTATAGCAAAGACCGGGCCAAAAAACGGGCTGGCTGCCCGGTACGGGTAAGACAGGCTTTCCACTTGAAAGGGGCGGCAAATATCCGTATATCCTAAGAAGCGCTGCCGCGGGAGCAGTTATTTTCCGATCAATACCACCAGAAGGAGCCGGACATGGCAAGTTTCACCAACGCCGCCGACGTCATCGCCTCAGCCGTCGAGATTGAGCGCCGGGGGTTCGCCTTTTACGAGCAGGCCGCCGAAACCTCGAAGCAACCCGAGGACAAAGAGTTTTTCACCTTCATGGCCAAAGAGGAAAAACGCCACGAGAAAGTTTTTGAAGCCATGCTCAAGCGCGTGGGCGGTCTTGCGCTTCCCGCCGGCAGCGACGAAGCGGAATATCTTGAGTACGTCGACCTTCTGCTCAACAGCCACACCCTGTTCATGCCCGGCCAGCAGCAGGACGCGCATGACAACCCCCTGCGCCAGGCCATGGCGTTCGAAAAGGACACCATTCTTTTCTTCACGGCCATGCGCCGCTTTGTGGACGCCTCTGAACGGCCCCACATCGAGGCCTGCATAGAAGAAGAACAGCGGCACCTGCGCCTTATCGCCGAGCACGCCAAAGCGCGCGCCATGGCGACGAAGCGCTGACGCCGCCGCTCGAGCCATGGCCGGAATTCTGCTGACCGCCTTCGGCGCAACCGCCCCGAACGGCACGGCCCCCCTGCTCGCCTTTGAGCGTGCCGTCCGCCGGGCTTTTCCGGCGGCGAACGTGCGGTGGGCCTTTACCTCGAAACGAGCGGATACGCGCCCCGTGATCCGCGATGAAACGGGCCTCTCCGTCGGAGAGGCCCTTTCCCGTTTCGCGGCGGAAAATACCGCGCGTATCGCCGTGCAGCCCCTTCATGTAACGGACGGGCACGAGCATGAAACCCTGCGGCAACAGATCGGGACCTGGCAAAAGGACCATCCGGGCGCGACGGTTTTCCTCGGCGAGCCGCTGTTGTCCGGCGAGGCCTCCTTCCGGACGCTGCTCGAGGCCATGCGCCGGGCGGAAGAAACCGCATGCGCTCCCGGCGAGGCCGCGCTCTGGGTCGGCCACGGGAGCGAACCGCCCCTGGACGGCCTCTGTAAGCGCCTCGCGGATTGCGGCGCCGCAATGCGCCCGCCCGTGCGCGTGGCGTACCTTATAGACGGGAAAACAGCGGAAGAGCATTTCCGGGAACTCGCGCGGCAAGGCGCCCAAAAGGTCTGCCTCATGCCGCTTTTTTCCCTCGCCGGCCGCCATGTGGCGCAGGACCTGGACGGGGAGGCGGCGGCATCGTGGAAATCGCGCTGCGTTCACGCGGGCATGCCCTGCCGCGTCCATCCGCGCGGCATGCTGGAGGATGACGGATTCACAACTCTGTGGCTGGCTCGGCTGCGCGATGCGGTCGCCATGGCCGATGCTCAATAAAAAACGGCGGCAATGCCGCCGGTCCCCCTGCCGGTGTGCGCCCGCGCGATTCTTATAACGAACAACCTTCCGGAAAAGATGCGCTTTTGCCGCGCCGTCAAAAACGGTCTTTTATAATGAGTAACGATAGCAAACCGTTATCACGCGGCCGAGAAAACGAAAAAACATATTTTTTACCGTATACCCGATTGCGTCCGGAGTCGGGAAACGCTACAGTATGCCCATGAGCTTTTCCCTCCCGAACCGACAATTGGAACGATGCCGAGGACACCGGGGCCGAGGACGCCGCGGCCGGGGACTCCGTATATGACGCGCCAGGAAGACACGCCAACGCAGATATATGTTCCGGCCTTGCGCCGGGAGCTCGCCCCGCGCGTCCTGCCGGATACGGTCCGCTTCATGGATCCGGGCCTGCCGCAAACAGCGTCAGCTCCCGGATTTTTTCATCCCCCGGCCTATCCCTTTTCACGGGCAGAGGCGGCCGGCGTACTGGCCGAACTCCTTACCGTCGGTGAAACGCTTGATCTGTCGAAGCCTTCGGCGAGCCAGGCCGCGCGCGTACCCGGAACGGGCGGTGCCACGGCGGGATTTTCCGGTGACGAACGAACAGCTCTTGCCCGTTTTTCCACAGGCGAGCCGGAGCGGCCCACAGCCGCGGGCGACCCGAAAATCGCCGCCCAGAAGGTGCTTCTTCTCGCCTGGGACCTGGAAACCCGTCTGCTTGAAATAGCCTCGCTGCACAAAGAGGTCGCCGAAGCGGTCAAACCGTTGGCCGAAAATCTGCACGGCGACAATGCCGAAGCCTTTCGCGATCTCGCGTCCGGACTCCCCGGGACGTTGTTCGGCTCCATAGCGGACCTGCCCGAACCCATGGAGCCCGACTGGCGCCTGAGTCTTATGGCCATCGCGGCCTTTGCCCCCGAGGGCGCGCTTCTCGTCACATGCCACACCGGCATGCGGAACGCCATGCTGGAGGCAGGCATGCTCCACCCCCTGCCCGAAGACGTTTCCCCGCACCTTGCCGGTTGGCCGGAAAGTTTGCAATCGCGCCTGCTGTGGGCAAAAACGCCGCTCTGGCGGATTCTCGGGCATTCCCGCGAGCCGGAAAACGCCCCGTGGCTCCGCGCCGCGCCGGAAATTATCGTCTGCCCCGCATAAGGATCAGTTTGTAATGAAACGTGTATCGGCAATGAAGCAAACCGCCTCCGCCCTGATCGACCTGGAAAGCAACGCCTCCGGGCAGCCGTGCGGGCTCGTTCTCGATTGCGACGGCGTGCTTTTTGACTCCAAGGACGCCAATACCGCCTACTACAACCATATCCGGTATGCCGTGCAGCTGCCGCCCATGACAGAGGAAGAAGCCACCTACTCGCACATGACGTCAACCGAGGAAGCCCTGGAGCGCATGATCCCCGACGAACTGAAGGAGGAGGCGATGCGCGTGCGCGGGATGACCCGTTACCGCGACACCTTCATGTCCATGATGCAACCGGCGCCGTATATGGTTTCCTTTTTGCGGAACATGCACGCGGCGGGGCTGCGCCTTGCGCTGTGCACCAACCGCAGCGATTCGGTCCATGACGTGCTCCGGCATTTTGACATCGCGCAGTATTTTTCGCCGATCGTCACCATCACGCACGTCCAGCCGAAGCCCTCACCCCAGGGACTTTTGGAAGTTGCCAAAGCCTGGGACGTGAGTCCCGGCTCCATCATCTTCCTGGGGGATTCCCTTGTGGACCAGCAGGCGGCGGCGGCGGCGGGCGTGCCGTTCTGGAGTTACGCCAACCCCCAGCTCGCGGCCGCGGTCCATATAACCAGCTTTAAGGAACTGGATGAAATTGTAACCCTTATGCTTATGTGACGGCGTATGGGCGCGGCCGGAAAATTTCCCGCAAGCGCTTGCCATGGGGTGAAACGGTCTTAGTGTATATGGTTGAATGGCCTGCGGGCCGTCTTCATACGGAGGTTCCATGTATTTTCTGTCCACCATTTTTGCCGCGGCGGGGCACGTCATCCACACGGTCATCTGGCTGTATACGTGGATCATCATTATTTCCGCCGTGCTCTCATGGGTTAACCCCGATCCTTACAACCCCATCGTCCGCACCTTGCGCGCCCTGACGGAACCCGTGCTCTGGCGCGCGCGGCGCCTTCTGCCCTTTTTGTACGTCAACGGCATTGACCTGTCCCCGGTGGCGGTCATTCTGGCCTTGCAGTTTCTCGACATCGTGCTTGTCCGTTCCCTGGGCTATCTCGCGATGCAGACCATGGGCGCCTAGCCGGCGCCCGACACGGAAAGACCATGAACCGGATCGACCTTATCAACCGTGCCATTCCCCGAGCATTTTTCGGGTATGACCGCGTGCAGGTCGACAGGCTCATGCAGGACTTGTCCGACGCTCTGGCCAAGGTCACCGAGGAAAAAATAGCCCTGTCGGCCAGGCTCAGAGAAGTTGAAACGCGCTACGCGGCGATGCAGGAGCGGGAAACGGCCATGCAGGAAGCGCTTGTAGCCACCAAACGCATGGGGGACGACATCCGGGCGACCGCCCAGAAGGAGGCCCAGCTTATTCTTGAAACGGCCAGGCTCAAGGCCGACGGCCTTTTGCAGAACGCCAACGCCAGGCTGGCCCGCGTCATGGAAGAAGCGGCGGAAGCCAAAAAAAATAAAACCCTGTTTGAAATGAAGCTCAGGGCCGTTATTGACGACCACCTGCGGCTGCTCAACATGAACCGGCAGGAATCCGCCAGCCTTGAGGCGGCGGCCAAAAAACTCGGCGGACAGGGGACGGAGAACAGCGGCGCATGAGCGTGAAGACGCCGCCGCCCTGGGCCAAACCTCTGCCGGAAAACTGCTGGCAATTGTTGGTATACGTGCAGCCGGGCGCGAAAAAAAGCGAAATTGCCGGCGAAATGGAAGGAAGATTGCGCCTGCGCATAGCCGCACAGGCCATCGATAATAAGGCGAATAAGGCTCTTACTGTTTTTGTCGCGAAGTGCCTTGGCGTCAGGCCCAGCCGCGTCAGCCTGGAGAGTGGCGAGACGTCACGGAAAAAGACGCTCAAGGTGTTGGATTTACCTGAACCGGACTGGAGCGCGTTAGGCGCTCCGGGTGTACCATCCTAGCAAAGGAGAGTGTGCTATGGACCAAAGAGAACGTGAATTGATGGAAAAGTACGCGCCCCAAGATGAAGAACTCCGCACCCTTCAGGGCGAGCACGCCCTGTACGGGAAGCAGCTGGAAAAGCTGGAAAGCAAGCCCTACCGCACACCCGCCGAGGATATGCAGGTCAAGCAGCTCAAAAAGCAGAAACTGGAAGCCAAGACGAAGCTCGTCGCCATTCTGGAACGGTACGCCCGCGAAGCCTAGCCTCGCGCTCATATAACCGGCATGGGCAGAAAAAGCAGCCCATGCCCCTCTTCCCGCCGGGGCGCATCCGCCGCCCCGGCGGGCCTTTTTTTGCATTGCGGGTAGCGGCACACCGGGTCGCGGCTCAGTTTGCCCTCAGACAAGGAAGCGTGCCGATTTCGCGCAGGGAGCGGACTCTTCGGTCCATGACCCGGAGGAAAATCGTGCACTGACGCAGTATCAGGGCAAACTGAGCCACTCCCCGCCTTGACCACGGCCTGCAACCCCGCTATTATTCTACCTCCCGGACACCGCCCTTTAGCCAAGGCGTTTTCCGTAATGCGCGCCTCCGCCCCCGGAAACCGGCCCTCCCCTCTGATAACCGGCATGCGCGCCAACGCAAAGAGGATATATGGACATGCACGCCACGGCAAAACCCAAACTTATGATTTTGGGCGGCGCCACCGGCCTCCTCGGTCAAGCCATGGTTCAGACGGCCTCCCTGGCCGGATATCCCGTCATCGCTTCCGCCAGAGGGGATTTTGACCCCCTGAATACCGCCAGCATTGCCGCGTACATCGATTCCCACACCCCGGACATCGTGTGCAACACCATCGCGTACACCCAGGTTGACAAGGCGGAGGAGGAGGAAGAGAAAGCCCTGAATCTGAACAGGCTTTTCCCCCGCCTTCTCGGGCGGATCATCAAGGAAAGACCGTCCATTTCCCTGTTGCATTGCAGCACGGACTTCGTCTTTAACGGGCGCAAAAAAGAACCCTACGTCGAAACCGACGCGACGGACCCGCTGAACGTATACGGCCGCAGTAAGCTTGAGGGGGAGAAGGCGCTGCTGGAATTGCAACTTGAAAATTTGTGCATCGTCCGCACGGCCTGGCTTTTCGGCCCCGGTAAAAAGAACTTCGTCAGCACCATTCTCGGCCTCTGCACCGAGGGGAAAACGCTGAAAGTGGTGCACGATCAAATCGGGTCCCCGACCTACACCATGGACCTTGCCGCCTATTGCCTGCATCTTCTGGCAGCCGGGGGCCGGGGCATTTTCCATATCGCCAACAGCGGCCAGGTTTCCTGGTGCGAACTGGCTTCGGAAGCCATCCGGCTGGCCCAGCTCGAATGCCCGGTCACGCCCATCCCGTCCGGGGAGTATCCCCAAAAAGCCCAGCGCCCCGCTTTTTCCGCCCTTGACTGTTCAAAGTTCACCAAGCTGACGGGCATCACGCCCCGGTCCTGGGGGCCCGCGCTGGCCGACTACATTTTCGCCAACACGGACCATGGCTGACCCCCGGCGATGAACGCGCGAAAACTCTGGATCAGCGCCGGCGAACTGTCCGGCGACATGCACGGCGCGGCCCTCGTCGCGGCCCTGCGCGCAAAGGCCCCGTCCCTTTCCTTTATCGGCATGGGCGGGCCGTACATGGCGCGGGAAGAGGCTTTCACCCCCCTTTTCCGCATCGAGGAGCTTTCCGTGATGGGGGTGACGGAAGTGCTCCGCCATTTGCCGCGCATCCTGGGCCTGCTTTCCCGCATCAAAAAAAGCCTGGCTGAAAACAGGCCGGACGCGGTTATCGTCATCGACGCCCCGGCCTTCCATTTCCGCGTCATCAAAGCGGCTCGGGAGCTGGGCATTCCCGTATATTATTACATAAGCCCCAAAGCCTGGGCCTGGAAGGAAAAACGCGCCCTGTTCATCAAGGAGAACGTCCGGCGGCTCATCAGCATTCTGCCGTTCGAGGTCGCCTTCTACAAAAAATTCGGCATGGACATCGACTACGTGGGCAACCCCCTTGTGGACATGGTCGACTGGAGCCGTATTAAGGACGTCGCCCCGGTACCGGGCAAAATCGGGCTCCTGCCCGGCAGCCGGAACCGGGAAATAACGTCCCTCACCCCGGAGTTCGGAAAAGCCGCGCGGATACTGCTGCAAAAACTGCCCCATCTCACGTTCCACATGGTGCGCGCGCCGGGCGTGTCCGAGGAAACGCTCCGCGCGCTCTGGCCCGCCGACGTGCCCCTTGCCGTCTGCCCGCCGGATGACCGCTACGCCTTCATGCGCAGTTGCGAAATGCTCATCGCCGCCTCGGGCACCGTGACATTGGAGGCCGCCCTCACCCGGACGCCGACGCTGGTGACATACAAGGTCACGCCCATAAGCTCCATTCTTATCCGGATGGTGATAAAAATTCCGTACGTCAGCCTGTCCAACCTGATCCTGGGCAAGGCCCTGTTCCCGGAACTGCTGCAAAAAGACGCGGACGGCGAAAACATCGCGGCCAAGGCGCTTGAATGGCTTGCCCCCGCCGACGGCTCCCGCCCCCTGGAGACCGTGCGCGAGGAGCTTGCGGACCTTCAATCGCAAATGGGGGAACCCGGCGCGGTGAACCGCGCCGCCGACGTCATTGTGGAGGATTTGCCATGACCGATCCCGACACCTTTTCCCCGGAAACGCCTTCCACGGACACGCTTTCCGAGGACATTCAGGACGCTCTCGAGGAGCTTTGCGACCAGGGGAACGAAGCCATGGACGAAGGCGAGTTCCGGGAAGCCATTACTTTTTTTGAAAAAGCGCTGGAAATTTTGCCCGCCCCGGCTGACGAGTGGGAGCCGTACGGCTGGCTCCAGGCCGCCCTTGGCGACGCGTATTACGGTATGCAGGATTACAACGGCGCGCTGGAATATTTCCATAAAGCCTACACCTTCGCCGGCCCCGACGAGGTGAATCCCTTCGTCCTCCTGCGCCTCGGCCAAAGCTACCGAAGGCTCGGCGACGCGAAGAACGCCCTAGACTACCTGTTGCGCGCCTATATGCTCGAAGGCGAGGATATCTTTGCAAACGACGATGACGACTTCGCCTTTTTGAAAGAGACCGCTCCCCTGTAATCGCACCACTTGGGGGAACGGCTCATTTTGCCCTCAGACAAAGAAGGCGCGCTTTTGCCACAGGGAGTGGGCTCTTCGGCCCATGACCGAGGACAAAAGCGCGCCTGACGCAGTATCAGGGCAAAAGGAGCCGTTCCCCGGTGGTTTAGCTTGACGAATTCCCCGCGCGGGAGTACACCCCGCGTGGTACTGTGGGCGTTGCGTTTTCATAATTTTCCCGCGCGGCGCGCACCGGACTGCAACCGTATTTCAGACGGGGTGTTCCGGCTATGGCTTTTCTCCTTGCCTCCCTTGGGCTTTTCTTTGCCGGGGGATGTGCCGCCCTGGCGTCGGGCCGGGGGCAAAACGCTTCGCGCATCGGCGCGGTTTCCGCCATCGCGGCCTCGCTGGCCGGCCTTGTCCCGGCGTTGCTGCTGCTCGCCGGCAACATCGCGGCCCCTGGCGCGTCCCCTCTTTCCCAGACGTTAGGCAAACTCCCCATGGGCGTGATCGCCCTGCATCTTGATCTTCTGAGCGCGCTGTTCCTTGTGCCGGTGCTGCTTCTGGTGGCTGTCGCGGCGTTTTACGGCATGGGCAACGGGAACGGAAGCGGCGAAAACCCGGACCCCGGCTACGCGAAAGACCGCGTGGCGGGCCATGCAGGAGCCCACTGGTTTTTCTACAATCTTCTCGCGGGCGGCATGGTGCTCACCCTGACGGCCGCCGATACCTTTTTGTTCCTGCTGGCCTGGGAATTGATGTCCCTTACGCCCTTCTTCCTCATCACCATGAACGGCTCCTCCGCCGAGACGCGTTCCGCCGCCTGGATCTACCTTGTGGCCGCCCACCTCGGCGCCCTGTTCCTGCTCGCCTTTTTCGCGCTGCTTGCCGCGAAAAACGGGGGATCGCTCTCATTCGCCGCGTTTGTTGCGGGAGCGGCCAACCTTGAGCCGGGCATCCGGGGCGGTTCCGGCCTTCTCTTCATCCTGGCGGTGATCGGCTTCGGCGCAAAAACCGGACTCATGCCCCTGCACGTCTGGATGCCCGAAGCGTACCCCGCCGCGCCCAGCCACGTTGCCGCCGTCATGTCCGGAGCGGCTGTCAACATGGGCGTGTACGGCATTATCCGCGCCTTCGGCTTTCTCGGCGCGGGCGAGGCCTGGTGGGCCTATATCCTGATCGTCGCCGGTCTGTTCTCCGCCGCGGCGGGCATTCTCCTGGCCTTGGCCCAAAGCAGCATCAAACGCTCCCTCGCGTTTTCCAGCGTGGAAAATATGGGCATCATCTTCCTGGCGCTCGGCATTGCCCTTCTCTGCCTGCAGGGCAACCATGCCGGGGCGGCCGCCCTCGCGGCCACGGGCGCGTTGGTGCACATGCTCAACCACGCCCTGAGCAAGGGCCTCCTGTTCCTCTGCGCGGGCTGCGTGCTGCGCGGAACCGGCACCGTATCCCTTCGCCTTCTGGGAGGGTTGCAAAAACGCCTGCCCGTCGTGGGCTGGTGTTTCGTTTTCGGCAGCGCCGCCATTGCGGCATTGCCGCCGTTGAACGGCTTCGCGGGCGAATTCTTCATTTACCTCGGCATGATGTTCGGCGGCATAGCCAGCGCGGGCGGGCCTTCTCCCGAGTACAGCCTGATTTTCTGGGTCTGCCTGTTCATTCTCGCGGCTGTCGGCGGGCTTACGCTGCTCTGTTTTTCCAGGCTTTACGGCATGGCCTTTCTCGGCGCGCCCCGGACCGAGGCGGTACAGAACGCGCAGCCTCCGGCCAGAAACGAAATGATCGCCGTCTGCATCATGGCCGCGCTCTGCATGCTCTCGGCCCTGGCCGCGCCCCGCGTGGCACAACTCAGCGCCATGGCCGCGGCCCCGGCCTTTTCCACAACTACAGACGCAGCGCCTGTCCTCGCCGCCGCTCCCGCGCGGGCGGCGGGCTCCGCCGCCCGGTTTGCCCTGGTTCCCGAGGGGTTCATTCCCCCGCGCCTTGCCCCGGGTCCGAACTACTCCGGCGGCCCGGACTCCGCCATCACGCTGCTGCAGCTTGTAAACAACATTTTCCTGCTGCTCGCCATAGCCGTTCTCGCGGCGTTTTGCATTCGCCGCCGCTGCCTGCGGGAGCGCACCATCGGCGCCTCCCCGACCTGGGATTGCGGCTACCTCGCCCCGACCGCCCGGATTCAATACACGGCGGGCTCCTTCTCGCAACCGGCGGCGTTTTTCCTGCGGACCATCCTGCGCCAGAAGTTCACCTCGCCGGGTATAACGGAATATTTTCCGCTCAAGGCCAAGGCGACCGTCGCAACGCCCGACTGGATCGAAACGCGCGGGTTTGCCCCCCTGTTTACCCTGGTCTCGCGCATTGCCGACAAATGCAAGGAATTGCAGCACGGCAGGGCCAACGGCTACATTCTCTACATCCTTGTGACCCTGGTGGCCCTTCTGGCCTGGAAGTTGGAGTGACGGCATGAGCGCGGCGCACTACTTTCTGGGCATTCTGCTGGCCCCTCTCCTTCTCGGCGTCATCAACCGCGTCAAGGCGAAATTTGCCGGGCGGCGCGGCCGCCCGTACCTGCAGCTGTATTATGACCTCGCCAAGCTGCTGCAAAAAAGCGTCGTGTACCCCGTTGCATCCTCCGCCATTTTCTGGATCGGCCCGCTCGTCAACCTCGGCGCGGTGCTGACGGCCCTGCTCTTCGTGCCCCTGGGCGGCACGCCCGCCCTGGTGTCTTTTACCGGGGACTTCTTCCTGGCGGCCTACGTTCTTGCCATGGGGCGGTTCGCTATGATTCTCGCCGCGCTGGATACCGGCTCCGCCTTCGAAGGCATGGGCGCATCCCGCGAGGCCGTCTATTCCGCCCTGGCCGAGCCGGTGCTGCTCGCGGCCTTTATCCCGCTGGGCATGACCGTCAAAATATTTTCCCTCTCCGCCATGCTGGCGCCGTTCACGCCGGAGGGCTGGGAACGCTACTGGCCGGTTCTCATCCTGCTCGGCGGGGCCTTTTTCATCGTCCTTCTGACCGAGAACTGCCGCATCCCGGTGGATGATCCCGCGACCCACCTTGAACTGACCATGATCCACGAGGTCATGATCCTGGATCACGGCGGCGTGGACCTCGCCCTGATCGAGTTCGCCTCGGCGCTGAAGCTCTGGTTCTTCTGCGCGGTGGTCGCCGGGACCGCCATGCCGGACATAACCCTCTTCGCCGCCGGGATTCCCGTCCTGGGGGATATCCTGACCGGCCCCTTCGTGGCCCTTGTCTTCTCTCTGCTCGGTATTTTCATGGTCGCCGTGCTGGTGGGGATCGCGGAATCCAGCATGGCGCGGCTGAAACTTCTCAAAATCCCCGCCCTGCTAACCCTTGCCGGCGCCCTGACGGCGCTCGCCTGCCTTTTCAGCCTGCGGTGAGGTGCGTATGCCGTTATTGGAAATGGATATCCCCCGCACGCTCCAGGCAGCGTTAGGCATCATTCTGATTATCGACCTCGGCCTTCTGGCGACCGAGCGGCAGATCCAGTGCATCCGCCTGCTGGCCCTGCAAGGCCTTATTCTCGGCCTTTTGCCGCTGCTGGGGGATATCGCCCCGCTCGACTGGCACCTGCTGGCCCTGACGGCCATTTTCCTGATGATAAAGGCCGTTGTCCTGCCCCATGTGCTGCGGCGGTGCCACGCAACCCTGCCGCAGTCGCCGCCCCTGACGCCCTATATCGGGTATAACCGCAGCGTGCTGGCCGGGTCGCTGGGCTGCGCCTTTTCCCTCTGGCTGGCGGTGCGGCTGCCTGTTCCCGCGAACCCGCTGTTCCTGGCCTTTTTCGCGCCCGCCGTCACAACGGTTCTGGCCGGGCTCCTCGTTATCGTCACCCGGCGGAAGATCCTCACCCAGGTCATGGGCTACCTGGTCCTGGAAAACGGCATCTATCTCCTGGGCGTGCCGCTCGCCCGCCAGGACGCCGCCTGGCTGGAACTTTCCGTCCTGCTCGACGTGTTCGTCGGCATCTTTGTCATGATTATCGCCGTCCGGCATCTGAACGAAGCCTTTCACAGCGTCGATGTGGACCGTATCGCATCCTTGAGGGACTGACATGCTTTTCGCGCTTTTTCTTCTCCCCCTCGCGGCGGGCTGCATATCGTTCTTCATCACGGACGACTGGCCCAGACGCTGCCTGCTGGTCGGCACGGCGCTCATCCACTGCATCCTTTCCGCCCTGTGCTGGATAACGGCGCCGGAGCCGTTCCGGGACATCCTCGCGCTCGACGCGGCCGGGCGCCTCATCCTCGGCCTGACGTCCCTGTTGTTCCTTGCCGCGTCGGTGTATGCCGTGGGCTATTTTGAACGCGAGGGCGAGCACCCGCACATGGAATACCGGCGGCACCTGCAATTCACCAACGCGCCGGAAGCCGTGTTTACCGCCTGTTTGCTGCTTTTCCTCGCATCCACCAGCCTTGTGGCCATATCCCATCATCTGGGGGTCCTCTGGGTGGGCATTGAAGCCACGACCCTCGCCACCGCGCCGCTCATCTATTTTCACCGCCACAAACGGTCGCTGGAAGCGACCTGGAAATACCTGATTATCTGTTCCGTGGGCATCGCGCTGGCGCTGCTGGGCAACTTCCTCCTGGACGTGGCCTGGCAGCAGGAAGGCAAACCCCTGGTGGACATGACCATGACGGCCATGCTGCAGACCTCCCAGGGCATCAGCGCCCCCTGGTTCAAGGCGGCGTTCATCTTCATCTTCATCGGCTACGGCACCAAGATGGGCATCGCGCCCATGCACACCTGGCTGCCGGACGCCCACAGCGAAGCCCCGGCCCTGGTTTCCTGCCTGCTGTCGGGAGCGCTCCTCAACGGGGCCTTTCTCGGCATATTCCGCGTGCAGCAACTGGCCATTGCCGCCGGGTTCGCGGATTTTTCGCGCGACATTTTCATTGTGTTCGGCCTGCTCTCCATGGGCCTCGCCGCCATGTTCATCGTGAACCAGGGCGACTTCAAACGCATGCTCGCCTACTCCAGCGTGGAGCACATGGGCATCATCCTTCTCGGCTGCGGCATCGGCGGCATGGCCGCCGGCGGCGGGATGCTGCACACCATGTTCCACTCCCTGACCAAGGCCACGCTGTTCCTGCTTTCCGGCAACATTCTGGCCGCTTATCACACGAAATCCTGCCACGACGTCTCCGGCCTCATCAAGGTCATGCCCGGCACCGGCGTCTTATGGACGGCAGCCTTTCTCGCCATCGTGGGCACGCCGCCCTTCGGCGTGTTCACCAGCGAATTCACGGTGCTGCGCGGCCTCATGCAGGAAGGATATATCGCCGTCGCGCTGCTGTATCTTCTCTTCCTCGGCATCATTTTCGTGGGCATGGCCACCGCCTGTCTGCACATGATCCAGGGGCAGCCGCCGCGCGACATGGCGACGGCCACGGACGGCCCGCACCCCGGCATGGTGCGCGAATCGTTCCCCACGCTCCTGCCCCCGGCCTTCCTTCTGACCGCCAGCCTCTTCCTCGGGCTTTACCGGCCGGCGTGGGTCGACACCCTTATCGCGAACGCGGCGTCCCTTGTGGGCGGCGTTTTGCCGCTATAGCGAGGGCAGGGAAATGACCAAGCACTGCACCATACAGAACGGCCAGGCGGTTCCCCTGCAAGCCATCCCGTATCTCGGCTGGCAGGAGTTCTGCGACTGGATTCTGGCGGAATGCGCGTCCGGCGCGCGCGTCTGCGCCTTTTTCGGCGTGCCGGAAACCGGCCTGCCAGCGCCCGTGAGGCTCCCGGAAGCCGAGGCAAAGGGCCGGACCAGAATCGTCGCCATCCTCGCGCGGGACAGCGAATCGACGTTGAGCATCAGTTCCGGCGCGGTCGCCCACGCCTACCCCTCCCTGACGCCCCTTTTGCCCGCCCTGCACCTTTTTGAGCGCGAACTGCACGAAAAATACGGCATCGTGCCCCAAGGCCACCCCTGGCTGAAGCCCGTGCGGTTCCCCCATGCCGAAGGGCCGCGCGCCGGGGATGCGCCGTTTTTCACCGTCAGCGGCGAGGAAGTGCATGAAGTAGCCGTCGGCCCCATCCATGCCGGCATCATCGAATGCGGGCATTTCCGCTTCCAATGCTACGGCGAAGTGGTGATGCACCTGGAAATCTCCCTGGGGTACCACCACCGGGGCATTGAAAAAGCCCTGGTGAACGGCCTTACGAAAAACACCCTCCCGCTGATGGAAGTCATTGCCGGGGATACCAGCATCGGCCATACCTGGGCGGCCTGCGGCGTGATAGAGGCTCTCGCCGACTGCGCCGTGGCCCCGCGCGGGCAGATGCTGCGGGCCATCGCCCTTGAGTTGGAACGGCTCGCCAACCACACCGGGGACCTCGGCGCACTGGCGGGCGACGTGGGCTTTCTCCCCACGGCCTCCTATTGCGGCAGAATCCGGGGCGATTTTCTGAACATGACCGCCACGCTCTGCGGCAACCGGTTCGGCAGAGGGCTGGTGCGACCCGGCGGATCGGCCTTCAACGCCGAACCCGCCATCGTGGAAGACCTCGTGAAACGCATCCGCGCGGCGTACCGCGACGTCAAGGGCGCCGCCGACCTGATGTTCAACGCCACCTCGGTCACGGCCAGAATGATGGGCACCGGCACCGTGCCGGAAAAAACCGCCGCCGCAATGGGCATGGTCGGCGTGGCGGCGCGCGCGTCAAACATCCGGCTCGACGCCAGGGTCACCCACCCCCTGCCCCATATGCGCGGTCACGATTTGCGCCTGTGCGCGGAAGAATCCGGCGACGTGCAGGCCCGGGCGCTGGTCCGCATGCGCGAGGTCACGGAATCCGCCGCGTTCGCCGCCCGGCTGCTGGAACATCTGCCCTCGGGAGAAACCATGGCGGCCCCGTTCAGCCCCACGGAACCGGCCCACGAGACCATGCTCGCCCCCCTTTCGTGCGGCGTGGCCCTGGTTGAAGGCTGGCGCGGGGAAATCTGCCATGCCGCGCTGACGGACGAGGACGGCCGGTTTTTCCACTACAACGTCGTGGACCCTTCCTTCCACAACTGGATAGGGCTGGCGCTCGCCCTGCGCGACCAGCAGATATCGGACTTCCCCCTCTGCAACAAAAGTTTCAACCTGTCGTATTGCGGGCATGATTTGTGAGGCCGCCATGTTTAAAATCCTGACAGAACGCCTGCACCAGAAATACCGCACCGTGCCGTACCCGGCAAAGGAGCCGGTCCTGTCCGCCCGCTTCCGGGGGCGGCCCGTGCTGCACGAGGTCCCCGCCGGTGCCATGGAGGGCCTCGCGGCGGCGGCGGCCAACGCCTGCCCCACCGGAGCCTTTTTCCGGGATGCGGATGGCCCCTGCCTGGACATGGGACAGTGCATTTTTTGCGGCGCCTGCGCAAAGGCGGCTCCGGGATTCATAACGTTTGACGGCGGGCACAGGCTGGCCGGTCTTTCCCGCGAAGAGTTGCTCGTGCGGCCCGGGGAAAAAAACGGCGAGGATCATGAACCCGTGACGCCGGACAGCATCCGCAAACTCTTCAAACGCTCGTTCCGGATCCGGGAAGTTTCCGCTGCGGGCTGCAACGCCTGCGAAGCGGATTGCAACGTGCTGACGACCGTCGTGTTCGACCTCGCCCGGTTCGGCATTGATTTCGTGGCCTCGCCCCGCCACGCCGACGCGGTGCTCGTCACCGGCCCAGTGCCCCGCAACATGCAGCTGGCCTTGCATAAATGTTACGACGTCATGCCCGGCCCCAAGGTTGTCATCGCGGTCGGGGCCTGCGCCATTTCCGGCGGGCTCTTCAGGGACATGGACCAGGAGGGCGCGGGCGTTCCCCCGCACCTGGACGTCGACCTTTTCATCCCCGGCTGCCCGCCGAGCCCGTACACCATTCTCGGCGGCCTGCTCCGCTTTTTGGGCAGGGACAAAAAATAGGATACTGAACCGCCGGGCCGCGCCGCGCACGGGTTTTGCTTGCGCGGAAAGCGGGCTTTCTTTACACTGCGGCATTACTTTTTTCCTTCCCGGGAGACAGCCTGATGTCTTATGACTTACCCGCCATGACGCTCCGCCATGTTCTGGAACTCACGGCCAAAACATATCCCGACGCCCCCGCCCTTTCCTGGGTCGACGGCGAGCCTCTGACCTACCAGGAATTCAGGGAGTCGGCGGAAGCCATCGTCCTCCTGCTGGCCGAACAGGGGATCGGCTTCGGCGACTCCGTGGTTATCCTCGCGGAAAACTGCCCGCACTGGGGAATAGCGTATTTCGCGATAACCTCCATGGGCGCCGTCGCGGTGCCCATCCTCACGGACTTTCACCCCGAAGCCATCCGGTACATTATCCGCCACTCGGACGCCAAAGCCGTTTTCGTCACGGAGAAAATGTTTCCCAAAATCGAGGACGCCGTCTTTGACCCCGCCCCGATTTTCATCAACCTGGAAACGTTTCAGGTGATGGAACAGGGCATCACCCGCGACAGGCTGCGGGAACTCAAGACGGCAAGCCTCAGGGAATACCGCAAATTTAAAGGGCAGACCCTGCGCCTGGCCCAGATGGCCCCCCGTGAACCGGGCGAGGACGACGTGGCCGTCATCATCTACACCTCCGGGACCATGGGATATTCCAAAGGCGTTGTGCTCACGCACAAAAATATCGTCTACGACGCCGTGCACGTGCGCGACTTTTTCACCCTCGGCCCCAACGACAGGCTGCTCTCCCTGCTGCCGCTGCCCCATACCTACGAATGCACGCTGGGGCTGGTGCTGCCCGTCCTGAACGGCTCGCACATCCATTACCTGGACAGGCCGCCGACGGCCAGGGCGCTGCTGCCCGCGCTTGAAAAGGTCCGGCCCACGGCGATTCTGACCGTTCCCCTGATTATCGAAAAAATTTTCCGCAACTCCATATTGCCGAAGCTGACGTCCAGCAAACTCCGCCATACGCTCTATAGATTCCCGGCTATCCGCAAAATCCTGCACCGCATGGCGGGGAAACGGCTCTACGCCCTCTTCGGCGGCGAGCTCCGCATCATGGCAATCGGCGGCGCGCCGCTGGCCCCGGTGGTCGAGCGCTTTCTGCGCGAGGGCAAATTCCCCTATGTCGTGGGATACGGTCTTACCGAATGCGCACCCCTCTGCTCGGGAGCGGAGGTGGACACCACGCGCTTTATGTCCTCCGGCTTCTCCATCGACGGCGTGAGCATGCGCATAGACGCCCCGGACGAGAACGGCGAGGGAGAACTGCTCGTTCGCGGCCCCAACGTCATGCGGGAATATTACAAGTCGCCGCAGGACACGGCGGAGGTGTTCACGGAAGACGGCTGGCTGCGCACTGGCGACCTGGCCCGCCTTGATGAGGACGGGTACGTCTTCATCAAGGGGCGGCGCAAGAACCTGATCCTCGGCCCCAGCGGCGAAAACATCTATCCCGAGGAAGTGGAAGCCATCATCAACCAGATGGAATACGTGGCCGAATCGCTCGTCATCCAGAACGAAGGCAAGCTCGTGGCCCGCATCCACCTGGATTCCGAGCAGCTGGATATACTCCATGCGGGCCTTTCCGATGAGGAACGCCGAAAAAAGGGGTTGGAACTCCTGGAAAAAATCAAGAACGACACCAACGCCAAGGTTTCCAGCTTCATCCGCATCCACAAGACGGTCCTGCAGCCGGAGCCGTTTGAAAAAACGCCGACCCAGAAGATAAAACGGTATCTGTATTTAGGGATTTAGGGCCGCCGGGGAAGCGCCCCGTGCGCTGGTTACGCCAGCACGCCCCGGTACACGGCGAGGGTTTTTTCCAGAAAGTCCTTTTCCCCCAAGTCGCGCATGCGCTCATGCTGCGCCGCGCGTAAGCCTTCCCCAAAAGCGGGCTCGGTCACGAACCGGCAAAGCGCCCGGGCCGTGGCCTCCGCGTCGCCGGGCGGCACGAGGGCGTCATCCCGCAACAGGTCCGGCATCACCCCTACCCGCGTGCCCACGAGCGGCACCCCGCAGGCCATTATCTCCAGGGCGACGCGGGCGATGGTCTCGGAACCGAGGGACGCCACAACCCCCAGGTCGAGCGCGTTCATGAGCGCGCGCACGTCGCCGCACCGGCCGGGGAACATGACGCTCTCCGCCACGCCCGCCGCGTCGGCCCAGCCGCGCACGGCCTCCTCGCTCGTGGAAGAGGTGGGAAAACCCGCCAGCACCAGCCGCAGCCGCCGGGCCTCATCCCCCAGCATCGCCCGCAGCCGGGAGTATGCGAAAAGCAATTCCTTCTGCCCCTTGACCGCGTCAAACCGCCCCACCAGCCCGATCGCGATCTGGTCCGGCAAGAGGCCGAGAGCCTCGCGCACGGCGGCGCGGCCCGGGGCATCCGGGTAAAAGCGGCGGGTATCCACGCCGCCCAGAATCGTGTGCACCCGGCTTTCCGGAACGCGCAGAATCTCCCGCAAACCGGCGGCAATGCCGGAACTGGTGGCGATAACCGCGTCCGCCGCCTTCGCGTGGAGCAGGATGTTCGGAAAATTGCCCTTGGGCGGCCGCTGGTCGCCGCGTGTGCGCACAAGGCGGAAACCGCCGGATTTTTTGAGCAGCCCCCAGAGGAGAAAGGATTCGCCCCGGTGGCAGTTGACGATATGCGGTCTGAATTCCCGCACCAGGCGCCGCAACCGCAGGTATGCCGCGCCCGCCGCGAAAGCGCTGTTCAAATCCAGCGGCTCGGGATCAAGCCCCATGTCCCGCGCCCGGTCGAAGCATTCCGTCCCGGCGAGGCCGAGGACGCGCACCTCGTGACCGGCATCGCGCAACAGCGTGGAAAGAAACAGGCCGTACCAGGCGGTGGCGTTAAACCACCGCACGTTCACGACCTGCACTACGCGCAGGGGGGCATGGGGATCGGGAGTGTTCACAAAAGCCTCGTTTGCGGACGTTCGGCGCATAATGCCGCAATTGCATCCACGTGGCAACATCATGTATCCACGCTGTATCATCTGCCCGGAGACAGGCAACACGCATCACACCCGTTTGAAACGCTCCCTGATACACAAAAACTTGTGCCCCGGCGCAAGGACATGTATTGTCTTCCAGAATTACCCTTTCCCGGAGAGACACATATGGTCACGCATCCTTCCCTGGCGGGGTACGCGGAAGAATCGGCAAAACTCGTCAAGGATTACGAAGAGTTCCCTTTTGACGTAATCTTCGCGAATTTTCTGCACGCTTTTCCCCAGACGCCGTGCCGCGCTCTGGATATAGGCGCGGGCACGGGACGCCATGCCGCTGCCCTTGCCCGGCGGGGGCACGCCGTTGTGGCGGTGGAACCCACCCGGGAACTGCGCGAAGCGGGCAAAACCCTGCACGGCGACGTTCCCCTGACCTGGGTCGACGACACCCTGCCCGGCCTTGCGGCCCTTGGCGAAGGCCCGTTGGCGGGCCCGTACGGGCTCGTCCTGATGGCCGCCGTGCTCATGCATTTTGACGCGGCGGAAAGGGATAGCATCATCCGGCGCGTGGCCGAACTGCTCGCTCCGGGCGGGCGGTTCATCCTGACGCTCAGGCACGGGCCCGTTCCCTCCGGCAGGCGGATGTTTTCCGTGCCGTATGAAGAAGTCGTCGCGCTGTCGGAACCGCGCGGCCTGCGGTACCTGTGTCATGGCGAGGAAATCGACCACGCCCGCAGGCCGGGGGTGAGCTGGACCATGCTGTGTTTGGAAAAAACCACGACATAACCGCCTGAACGGGCGGCTCGGGAAAAATGATGAGAGGCATTCAAAAGCTTACCTACAGCGACCAGATCCGGGAGTACATAAAAAAATGTATTCTCAACGGAGAATACAACCCGGGGGACAAGATCAACGAGGTGGACATCGCAACCCGCCTCAAGGTCAGCCGCGCGCCCGTGCGCGAGGCGCTGCAGCATCTTGCGGAAACGGGCCTTCTCGTCTCCGTGCCGCAAAAGGGCAAGTTCATCACCAGCCTGACGGCCAGGGAAATATACGACAGTTACATGACCGGCGGCATCCTGGAAGGAGCGGCCGTCGCCTCCACCATCCACCTGTTTACCGACAACGACTTCAAGGGCATGGAAAACCTGGTGGCGGAAATGGACCGCAGGGCGAAAGACCCGGACGCCATCCACACCATCGCCGAACTGGACAACGCGTTTCATGAGTACATGTTCTCCCGGAGCGACAACAAACTGCTGCGGGAGCTTTCGCGCCGGTGCTGCCAGGGGCTTTCCAAATTCCTTCTCTACCGGCACTGGTCAAAGGTTTTCGTGCCCGAGGAAATGCACCGGCGGCACAAAATCGTTCTGGACGCGGTGTTGACCCGCGACCCCGCAGCTATTGAAACGGCCGTCCGCACCCACTATATGGAGTCCGGAAAGCGCATGGCCCAATACGGTTCTGACGTTACCCCGCCCGCGTGAGGGTATTTCCGCCTGATTGACAAGGACTCTCCTTGCCTATACGTTTGCCCGGATTATTTTGGCCGCCATTGACGGCGGCACGCTGCACTGAAACTTTCCGGACCGTTTCGACAACGGTTCACCACGCAGGAGCCCCTATGCACATTGCCGACAGGATCAGCAGACTTGGCACGGAAACCGCCTTCGCCGTGGCGGCAAAAGCCGCGGCTCATGCCGCCGCGGGCGGCACGGTGTACCCCTTCCACCTGGGCGACTTGAACATTCCGACGGCGCAGATCGTCCAGGAGGCCGCCATCAAGGCCATGCGCGACGGCAAGACGAACTATTGCCCGCCCGCCGGGATCGCTCCCCTGCGCGACGCCATGGCCCAGGACACCAACAGCAAGCGCGGCACGAAATACAGCATGGAGAACGTCTCCATGCAGCCGGGCGGCAAACCCGTTATTTCCAAATTTCTCATGGCGCTGATGAATCCCGGCGACGAGGTGCTCTGCCCGAACCCCGGTTTTCCCATTTACGAATCCCAGATCGAATTCCTCGGCGGCAAGGTGCTCCCCTATCCCATCATCCCCGCCGGGAACTATTTTACCTTTGATCTGGACGCGCTGGAAAAGCTCATTACGCCCAAAACAAAGCTTCTCATCATCAACGACTACCACAACCCCACGGGGGCGGAACTCTCCGCCGCCGAGCGGGAACGCATGGTGGAAATCGCCAACCGCCACAACCTGATGGTGCTGCTGGACGAAGCGTATTTCGAAACCCACTACGACAACAAGGCCACCAGCCTTGTTTCCCTGCCCGGCATGGTGGAGAGGAGCGTGCTGCTCTATACCTTCTCGAAAAAGTTCGCCATGACCGGCTGGCGGCTGGGCGCGGCCATCGGTCCCAAGGAAATCATCGACACCTTCAACAAGCTCAACGTCAACTTTGAGTCCTGCACCTGCCAGTTCGTCCAATGGGCGGGCCTTGAAGGCCTGACCGGCGACCAGAGCGGCCCGGCCAAAATAGTGGACATCCTGCGCGAACGGCGCGACGTTGCCGTGGACATCCTGAACAGCACGCCCGGCGTTACCTGCATGAAGCCCAACGCCTCGTTCTATCTGTATCCGGACGTCACGGACCTTATGGCCCGCAAGGGATTCGGCGACGACTACGACGCGTTTGCCGAAGACGTTCTCAGCAAAACGGGCGTTTCCTTCTGCACGCGGCTGCACTTCGGCCGGCCCCTGCCCGGCGAAACGCGCCGCTATATCCGCCTGGCGTTCTCCGGCATCGACGTTGCCGCCATCCGCGACGGCCTCGGCAAGCTGAAGAACTACGCTTCCTGAACCAGTCAACTATTAATCCGGGCAGAGCGCCGCTCTGCCCGGTTCCGATAAAGAAGTTCCCATGCCCGAGACTCTTGTCGCGGTAATTCTCGGGATCGTGCAAGGGCTTACCGAGTTCCTGCCGGTCTCCTCTTCCGGCCATCTTATTATTACCAACGCGCTTATCGGCGAAGACACCCTCCGGATGAAAACGTTCGAGGTGGTGATCCAGTTCGGTTCCATCTTCGCCGTGCTCCTGCTTTACCGGAAACGGTTTTTTGCCCTCCTGTTCCCCTCCGCCCTTGCCGGGAAAACGGCTCCCGGCGGTTTTTCGGGCCCTCGCGGGCTTTTTCTGCTGTTCCTGACCTGCCTGCCCGCGTCCATCCTCGGTTTTTTTGCCCATGACATCATCAAGGATTCCTTGTTCAACCCCGCCAGCGTGGCTCTCGCGCTGATCGTCGGGGCCGTGGCCATGCTGCTCGTGGAGCGCAGGCAAAGCCCGCCCGCCGTCACGACAGTTGACGGGATAACCCCGCGCATGGCGCTGTGCGTCGGTCTATGCCAGTGTTTTTCACTCTGGCCTGGGTTTTCCCGGTCCGCCTCGACCATCATGGGCGGCATGCTGGCGGGCGCGCGGCGCGACGTGGCGGCCGAATATTCCTTTATCGCCGCCGTGCCCATCATGTTCGCGGCCACCTCTTTTGACCTGTATATGTCCTTTGATATTCTCAAGGCGGGCGATATCCCTTTCTTTCTCCTGGGAATGGCGGTATCGTTGATCGTGGCGCTTTTGGCCATCAAAATTTTTATGGGGCTCGTTGGCAGGATATCGCTGCGCCCCTTCGCCTGGTACCGCCTCGCTCTTGCGCCCCTTGTTTTCTGGGCTTTGCACGCCAACGCGCTATAGTCCCTCTCCCCCAAAAAAACGGAGCCAACCATGTTCGCCCTCGCCGTTAACGCCAGTCCCCGTCCCAAAAGCAATACCGGCATCCTGCTCGAAAACGTGCTCCAGCCCCTGCGCGACGCGGGTTGGGAAACAGAGACCATCAAAATCGGCGCCAAACCCATGTCCGGGTGTATCGCCTGCATGCAGTGCCGGAAGCTGAAAAACAGCCGGTGCGCCATCACCAAGGACGCGTTTAACGATATTTACGCCCGCATGGTGGAGGCCGACGCCATCATCCTCGGCACCCCGACCTATTTCACGGACGTCACCGCCGAAATGAAGGCGCTCATCGACCGGTCCGGCTACGTCTCCCAGTCCAACGACGGCGCCTTCGCCGGGAAGATCGGCTCGGCCGTCATCGCCGTGCGCCGCGGCGGCGCGACCCACGCCTTTGACACCATCAACCACCTCTTCCTCAAGAGCAATATGATCGTGCCGGGCTCCCGCTACTGGAACATGGGCTACGGCCTCAAGGAAGAAGATGTGCTCACCGACGCGGAAGGCCTCGCCAACATGACCAACCTCGGCCAGATGATCGCCTGGCTCGGCGCCTGCATCAAGCCCGGCCTGGGGGCGTTACCGAAATAACGCGAAATGCCTCCGGCGGCCGAGGGGGCTGGCCCCCTCGGCCGCCGGAGGCATTTCGTACACATTGGCTTCGACAAACAAGACGGCCGCTGCGTTTGCAACGGCCGTCTTTCAGTGTGTGCACAGGGAGAATCCCCTGGCGGTTTAGCGGTTCTTTTTGAAGAACTCGATGGCCACTTCCGGGAACAGGGCGTAGCTGAGAACGTCCTCGACGGAAGCGTTGGGGTAGCCGCGTTCGCCGAGTTCTTTTTTCAGGGATTCCATCTGGGGCGGGATATCGTCCGCCGGGCGGTAGTCGATGATCGGCAGATCGCCGATGATCTGGGCCTTGACTTCCGGGTTGACCGGAGCCGGGGTTTTGCCGTACTTGCCGCGCGCGAGGTCGCTCACTTCCTGGGGCACCACCATGTAGCGTTCACCCAGGCCCACGTTCATGGCGGCCATGGAACCCACGATCTGGCTGGTGGGGGTCACCAGCGGCGGGTAGCCGAGGTCGGCGCGCACCTTGGGCATTTCTTCAAGCAGCTCGGGATACTTGTCTTCCCAGCCCTGTTCTTTCAGCTGGTTGCGCAGGTTGGAGAGCATGCCGCCGGGGAGCTGGAAGGTAAGCACCTTGGTATCCACGTCAAACGCGGTATTCAGGCTGAAGTCCTTGGCCAGCTTTTTCTTCACGTCGCGGAAGAAATCGGCGATGGGGTACAGGCTTTCCTTTTTGATGCCCGTATCGCGCGGCTGGCCTTCCAGGGCGGCGATAATGGATTCCGTGGCGGGCTGGGATGTGCCGAGGGCAAAGGGAGACAGCGCGCAGTCAACGCAGTCCGCGCCGGCTTCGGCGGCTTTCAGGTAGGTCATGGAACCCATGCCGCTGGTGTAGTGGGTGTGGACGTGAACGGGCAGATGCTTGGTTTTGGGGTTCTCTTTCAGGCTCTTGACGAGGTTGTAGGCGTCATAGGGAGCCAGCAGGCCCGACATGTCCTTGATGGCCAGGGAATCCACGCCGCGTTCGGCGAAGGTTTCGGCGAGGTCCACGTAGTTCTGGGCCGTGTGATAGGGGCTGATGGTGTACACGCAGGCGCCCTGCACGTGCGCGCCGCTTTTCTTGGCGGCCTTGATGGCGGTTTCGAGGTTGCGCACGTCGTTCAGAGCGTCAAAAATGCGGATGACGCTGATGCCGTGCTCGACCATCTTTTCCACGAAGGTTTCCACCACGTCATCGGCATAGTGGTTGTAGCCGAGGATGTTCTGGCCGCGCAGCAGCATGGATATGGGGGTTTTTTTCAGCTTGGAGCGCAGGAACCGCAGCCGCTCCCAGGGGTCTTCGTTCAGGAACCGCAGCGCGGAGTCAAAGGTCGCGCCGCCCCAGGCTTCCAGAGCCCAGTAGCCGATTTCGTCCAGCGCTTCCAGTTCCGGCTCCATATCGGAAAGACGCATCCGGGTGGCCGCGAGGGATTGGTGCCCGTCGCGCAGGACCGTCTCCATGATGTTGAGGGGGCGCTGGCCGGAAGCATTGGCCGCTCTGTACACAGGTTTGATCGGGGAAAAAGCCATGATGTTCTCCTTGGTTCTCTCTAAGCGTTAGATCCCGCCGTTACGGCACCGGGCAGAAGACGACAGAACCCCAAACCGGGCAACACGCCCGGACAATTCCATGCATTCATTGGGGGCAGGAAAATCAGACAGCTGACGTTACGCTGCCAACATGCTTAATCGTGGATCCTATCAAAGAATAACCATTAAGTCGATGTTTGGATGGGAATGTGAAGAAAAATACAAGCACTGCCGGAACAAACAGACGACGATACATGCCGCCACGCCGCCGTGCGGCGTTCTTGCAAGCGCGCGATCCATCGCATACTATCGGGGCATGAAACGGAACCGCGTTCTCCTGTTCGCCTTCGGCCTTGCCGCGTCACTCGCCGTTCTTTACGGTGTCACCCGGCCGGGCTGGGACGTGGCAAACCTTGCGGCGGCCCGGGAGCACGACAGGCTGCTCGTCGTTCTGCCGGAAAAAGCGGAAAAGGCCAAGGCCACACTCCGGGCCTTTGCCAAGAAAGACGGCACGTGGCGGGAAGTTTTCACGGCCGGGGGATTCGTCGGATACGCCGGCATTGCCACGGCCAAAAAAGAAGGCGACGGCGCGACGCCGCAGGGGGCGTTCACACTTCGCCGGGCGTTCGGGACGGCCGAAAATCCGGGTACCCGGCTTCCGTACACGGCAATTGACGCGGGCGACGTCTGGGTGGACGATCCTGCTTCCCGCCACTACAACACGATGGTCAAAAGGGATGCGCCGGGCAAGGACTGGGGTACCGCCGAAGATCTTGCGCAGGAAACCACGGCTTACAAATATGCCGTGGTTATCGAATACAACACCGCGCCCGTCGTCAACGGGGCAGGTTCCGCCATCTTCCTGCACTGCGCCGTCGGCAGGCCCACGGCGGGCTGCGTCAGCGTGGCGGAGGCGGACATGGTCCGGCTGCTCCGCTTCCTGGAGCCGGGAGACGCTATCGTCATTGCCGCTTCCCCCGCTGATCTGCGGGCCATGTACGCACCGGACGACAAATAAATCCGGCTCGTTACGGAATATCCCCTCCCCGCTTGCGGATGGCGGACCGGGGGAACAAATCGGATAATCGTTCCATTTGCACGGTGACAGAAAGAACGTTTGCGGCTATACAAGACGCAGTCAATTTTCCCTTTTTCAGGTGTTACCAGTGCCAGAAACAGCCACAGAACCACAGCGCCCGGCCATAACCGGTGTCGTGCTCACCCGGGACGGCGAACGCCTGATCGGGAAATGCCTTGCCTCCCTATCCTTCTGTGATGCCGTGCTCGTCGTGGACAGCGGCAGCGCGGACAACACCATCGCCATAGCCAAAGAGGCCGGAGCCACGGTCATCGAAAATCCCTGGCCGGGGTTTGCCGCGCAGTTCACCTTTGCGGCGGCCAAGGTCGCCACGGATTGGTTCTTCATCCTGGACCAGGACGAATGCTGCTCCGACGAGCTGGGCAAGGCCATCCTGGAGCATATCCGGGACGCGCGCCGCGCGGACAACGACCTGGCGGCCCCCATAACGGCTTTTTCCATTGCCCGGCGTTCCTGGTATTTCGACCGCTTCATGAAGCACGGCGGCTGGTACCCGGACCATATCCTGCGGGTATTCAGGACCGGACTGGTCACCTTCTCGCAGGACGCGCACATCCATTACCATCCCAAGGGCGCGTCCGCCCACATCACAACGGGCGAAGTCATCCACTACCCGTACACCGGGTTTTTCCACCAGCTCGCCAAACTCAACGTTTACGCGGAGCAAGGCGCGGACGCGTTACGCGCCTCCGGCAAAAAGGGCGGCGTGCTGCCCGGCCTGGGGCATGCCGTGGCCCGGTTTTGCCGCATCTATATTCTGAAGGCCGGGTTCCTCGACGGCCGGGCCGGGTTTCTGGCCGCAATGCACGGGGCGTTTTACGCATTTCTGAAATATGTCCGGGTGCTCGAGTCCGACTGGGGCCACCCGTTTGACCACAAATAACCGCAACGCTTTCGGAGGTCGCCATGCCGCAATACAAACGAATCCTGCTCAAACTCTCCGGCGAGGCGCTGGCGGGGGAACAAAAATACGGCATTGACCCGGTCACGGTTTCAAAGATATGTGAGGAAGTCGCCGAGGTTGTCCGCATGGGCGTGCAGGTGGCCATGGTCATCGGCGGGGGCAACATCTTCCGGGGCATGGCGGGCGCCGCGCGCGGCATGGACCGCTCCACGGCGGATTACATGGGCATGCTCGCCACCGTCATGAACGCGGTGGCCGTGCAGGACGCCATGGAAACATTGGGGCACCCCACGCGGGTTCTTTCCGCCATCACCATGCAGGAAATCTGCGAGCCGTATATCAAACGGCGGGCGGAGCGCCACCTGGAAAAAGGCCGCGTGCTCATCTGCGCGGGCGGCACGGGCAACCCTTACTTCACCACGGACACCGCCGCCGCCCTGCGCGGCATGGAACTGAAGTGCGACGTCATTATCAAGGCCACCAAGGTTGACGGGGTTTACGACAAGGACCCGGTAAAATACGGGGACGCGGTCAAATACAACACCGTCTCCTTTGAAGAGGCGCTGGGGAAACGGCTCGGCGTCATGGACGCGACGGCCATCAGCCTGGCCATGGAAAACAATATGCCCATCATCGTCTGCAACATGTTCGGCGGGGACATAGCCCGCCTCATCAAAGGCGAGGCCGTGGGCACGATAGTACAAGGAGGATGCTGACATGGACGCAATCAAAAAGGACGCCGAAGAACGCATGGGCAAAGCCCTGGCCGCGCTGGAGCGCGATTTTACCAAACTCCGCACGGGCAGAGCCACCACCGCTCTTGTTGACGATATCAAGGTGGATTATTACGGAACCCCCACGGCCATCAGCCAGCTTGCCTCCGTCGCCGTGCCGGACAGCCGCACCCTGACCATCCAGCCCTGGGACAGGGGCGCCTTTCCCCTGGTGGAAAAGGCCATCATGAAATCCGACCTGGGCCTGACCCCGATCAATGACGGCAAAATTATCCGCATTTCCATCCCGCCGCTGACCGAGGAACGCCGCAAGGACCTCGTCAAGGTTGCCCGAAAGTATACGGAAGACACGAAAGTGGCCATCCGCAACATTCGCCGCGACGCCAACGACTCCTTGAAAAAGCTGGAAAAGGACAAATCCGCCAGCGAGGACGACATCAAAAAAGCGACCGACGCCATCCAGAAGGTGACGGACGCGCAGATCGCCAAGGCCGACCAGAAATACCAGGCCAAGGAAAAGGAGATCATGGAGATCTAGCCGTCTCCGGCTAA
Organism: uncultured delta proteobacterium; assembly: GCA_900079685.1. NCBI lineage: Bacteria > Deltaproteobacteria > uncultured delta proteobacterium. The sequence goes on along the minus strand of LT599020.1, from coordinate 154,043 downwards.
AAAAATGAAGAAGGGCGTGCCGTTTCCGGCATGCCCTTCTTTTGCGATCGGCCTGTGCCGCCGGATCAGAATATCGAATAATCGCAGTCGCGTTTATCCGTAATGAACATATAGCCGGGGTAATGGGTTATGGCGAACGGCGGCTTGGACTGCATGACCGCCGCCTGGGGCGTTACGCCGCAAGCCCAGAATACCGGCACCTCGCCCTCCCTGATGGTCGGCGGGTCGCCGAATTCCGGTTTGTTAATGTCCTTGACGCCGATGGCCGAGGGGTCGCCCACGTGCATGGGCGCGCCGTGCACGGCGGGCATGCTGGCGGTGCACGTCACGGCGCGGACGACCTGGTCCGGCCGGATGGGCCGCATGCTCATGACCATGTTGCCGGAAAAGCGGCCCGCCGGGACGCAGGGCACGCTGGTGAGATACATGGGCACGTTGGCGTTTTCCTCAATATGCCGGATGCCGATGCCCGCGTTGAGCATCGCGTTCTCGAAGGAAAAGGAGCACCCGATCAGGAAGGCCACGAGGTCGTCGCGCCAGGCGCTTTTGACGTCGGTCGGCTCATCCACAAGCACGCCGTTTTCCCATATCCTGTAGCGGGGAATGTCCGTGCGCACGTCCGCTCCCGGCGCGACGAGCTTCGGCTCCGGGTCGCCCACCTCGGTCACGTCCAGAATCGGGCAGGGTTTCGGGTTCCGCATGGCGTACAGCAGAAAATCGTAGGCCCAATCCTTGGGCAGAACGATCATGTTGGCCTGGGCGTAGCCGAGCGCCATCCCGGTGGTCGGCGCGCAGAGCTTGCCCGCGCGTATCAGCGCCCGCACCTCGGACGCGGGCGCGTGGGCCAATGATTGGCTTGCGGTATTCGTCATTTTGCCAATATCTCCTTCAGCGGCGTAATGACAACCCCCGCCGCCTCAAGGGCCTTACGGACGGCCGCCGCCATTTCGACCGCTTCCTTGGTGTCGCCGTGCAGGCAGATGGTATCGGGCTTGAAGGAAACTTCCGTGCCGTCGCCCGCGATGACCGTTCCTTTCGTCACCATCTGCACGACGCGCCGGGCGACCTCGTTGACGTCATGGATGACCGAGCCCGCCTGGGACCGAGGCATCAAAGAGCCGTCCTTCATGTAGGCCCTGTCGGCGAACCCTTCGGCGGCGAAGGTAAGCCCGGCCGCCCTGGCGGCTTTTTCGGATTCCGTATTGGGCAGGCCCATGAGGATGAGGCCTTTGCCCGCATCCTTGACGGCGGCCGCGATGGCGTCGGCCAATACCTTGTCTTTCGCGGCCTGGTTGTACAGGGCGCCGTGGGGTTTCACGTGCTGCAGCGTCAGCCCCTGCGCGGCGCAAAAAGCTTGCAGAGCGCCGATCTGGTACAGGCAGTCGGTATAGACTTCATCGGCGGAACAGGCCATGTTCCGGCGGCCGAACCCCTGAAGGTCCGGGTAGGAGACGTGCGCGCCCACGGCCACGTTGGAGCCTTTACACAGCGCAACGGTTTTGCGCATAATCTGCGGGTCCCCGGCATGGAAGCCGCAGGCCACGTTGGCCGAGGAAACGGATTTAAGCACCGCGGCGTCATCGCCCATGGACCAGGAGCTGAAGCCCTCCCCAAGGTCGCTGTTCATATCAATGCGTATCGTGCTCATGGCTGACCTCTCTTTATGGCAGCGCGCGCTATTTCGCGATATGCGCCGCGCGTTTGTCGCGCAGAACGCGCAGGTTGTCCTCGAACCGCCGCAACAGGTCGACGGCTTCCTTTTCCGTAACTTTTTTGAACCGCACGGTTTCGCCCGGAAGTTTCTGGGCGAGCTGCGCGACGGACCAACTGCTGACCACGGCTATTTTGGTATACCCGCCGGTGGTCTGCCGGTCGGAAAGCATGACGATGGGCTTGCCGCTGCCGGGGACCTGAACCGCCCCAAAGGCGATGCCGTCCGAAATGATATCCGCGCCTTTGACCCGCGCGATTTCCGGCCCTTCAAGCCGGTAGCCCATACGGTCTATTTCGTCCGTCACGGTATACGGCTGGCCGTAGAAGGTGGCGATGCCCTCCTCCGAAAAGGCGTCCACCTGCGGGCCGTCCATGGTATAGAGCGGCTCGTCCCTGTGGCGGGTTACCCGGAACTCTTCCGGGCACGCGAACCCCGCGGCCTTTTCCCAGCCCGGCTTGGCGTTCCCCAGCGGCAGAACGTCGCCCATCTGGAGCGCGCGCCCCTTATGGCCGCCCAGACCGGCTTTGGGATAGGTGGCGCGGCTGCCCATCACGGGCGGGACGTCGATGCCGCCGCTGACGCAAAGGTAGGCCCGACACCCGTCGCCGGTGACGCCGCTGAGCGAAATACGGTCCCCCGCCGCAACGGCATGCACTTTCCAGGCTTCCGCCGGGGCGCCGTTGATGGTCAGGCCAAGATCGCCGCCGGTGGCCACGATGCAGCAGGCTTTTTTGAAAACCGCCTCCGGGCCGTACATGAGGATTTCCAGGGCGGCGGCGTTTTCATCGTTGCCCAGCATGGCGTTGCCGATGCGGAGCGAAAAGCCGTCCATGGGGTCGGATACGGTGACGCCTTCCGACTGGTGGCCCCAGCGGCCGAGGTCCTGCACAAGGGTAAACATCCCCGGTTCTTCGATATGCATTGCCATCAGGCATCGCCTCCTTCAAAGATATGCTCCGGCACATAGCGGCGCGCGGCAACGGCTTCCTTGATGTCCGCATATTCCTTTTCGTCGATGGACCGGAACCGGACCCAATCCCCGGCGTCGATGATGGTCGATTGCTCGGCCCCCGGATCGAAAAGCCGCAAGGGCGTGTGCCCGATAAGCTGCCAGCCGCCGGGGCTGTCTATGCTGTACACCCCGGTCTGCTTGCCCGCTATGCCAACGCTCCCGCCGGTAATGCGGGTGCGGGGCGTTTTCAGGCGCGGCGTTTCAAGGGCTTCGTCCATGCCGCCAAGATAGCCGAACCCCGGCGTGAAGCCCATCATGAAGCAGTAACAATCCTTGGCGGTGTGCCGCCGGATGACTTCCTCCTCGCTGAAGCCGGTGTGTTCCGCCACATTGGCGATGTCCGGGCCGTACTCCCCGCCGTACAGGACGGGCATGACCAGAATGCGTTTGCGTCCCGATTCCGCCTGGGAAACGTCCTGCAACGCATTTTCAATCTGCGGGAGAAGGTCCTCGCGGGAAAGGACGAGCGGGTCGTGATAAATGGAAAGGGAACGGTAGGTGGGAACGAGCTCTATCATCCCAGGAATGGACCGTTTTTCCAGCGCCCGCCGCAGGCCCTGGAGCCGGATGTTGGCCTCCCTGTCGATCGCGTCCGAAAACTCGACGACAAGGCACTTTTCGCCTGCCCCGAGGTACTTGGGAGTTGCATACATATACTCCACCTCTTTGTGGTATCGCTTTGTACGGTGAGCAACGGGGCGGCCAGGCCGCCCCGTTATGCATCAAATCACGCGTTCACGGCCGTTGCCGGGCGCGGGAATACGCTCCGGCGGCGGGCTTTGTCAGCCCATCCACATCTTGACGATGCTGCCCAGCGCCCGCACGCCCATCCAGGCGGTGAACGCCACCATGACGTAGCCGGGAAGGGTCATCCATATCGGGTGCTTGTAATCGCCGACAATGGACTTGCGGTGCGTGGCAAGCAGGATGCAGCCGAGGGAGAGGGGCAGAATCAGCCCGTTAATCGAGCCCACGATAACCAGGATCGTAACCGGGCGGCCCACCGTGGCAAAAATAAAGGTCGACATGATGATGAAGCCGATAATCCAGAACCGGTAGTACTTTTCCACAACGCCGAACAGGGTGCGGATGAAGGACACCGAGGTATAGGAAGCGCCGACGACCGAGGTCACGGCGGCGGCCCAGAGCACCACGCCGAAGAACTTGTAGCCGAGTTCGCCCGCGCCCTGGCGGAAGGCATCAGCGGCCGGGTTGCTGGGATCGAGGGTCGCGCCGGTGACCACCACGCCGAGAATGGCGAGGAACAGCAAATAGCGCATGACGCCGGTAATGCAGATGGCGTTGACCGAGCCGATGGTGATCTGCTTGAGGTTTTTCTGCCCCACGATGCCCGCGTCGATGATGCGGTGCGCGCCGGCAAAGGTGATGTAACCGCCAACCGTGCCGCCGACCAGCGTGAGCACGGCGAACCAGTCGATCTTATCGGGCACGAAGGTTTGCTTCACCGCTTCCCCGACGGGCGGAGCGGTCTTTATCACGACGATGAAGACCAGGGCGATCATGACGAAGCCGAGGACCTGGGCGAACTTGTCCATGGCTTTGCCCATTTCCTTGTTGAGGAACAGGATAATAGCCACGAGGGCGCTGCCAATGGCACCCGGAACGTGCGGCACGTTAAAAAGCACTTCAGCCCCAAGGGCCGCGCCGCCCACGTTGCCGATGTTGAAGAACAACCCGCCCAGGCAGATGGCGAAGGCCAGGAAATAGCCCAGGCCCGGGCAGACCTTGTTGGCGACGTCCTGGGCCCGCAGGCCGGTAACGCCGAGAACGCGCCACACGTTCACCTGGATGACGATGTCGATGAGAATCGACATCAGAATGGCAAATCCGAAAGCGGCCAGAAGCTTTTCGGTGAAGACCGACGTCTGCGTCAGAAATCCCGGTCCGATCGCGGACGTTGCCATCAAAAACGCGGCGCCGATAAGAATGCTCGTCGTGCTGCCGCTGCCACTGTCTTTCTTTTTGATCAGATCTTCGCCGCCTGCCACTCGGATACCCTCCGGTTAGATGGGACTGTTGACACTACCGGCGAAAGTACAAAAAAAAAATGGTTTACGCCAACGAAAATGCACGACTGAATACCAGTTCCATTTTCGTGAAAACGTTTTCCATAAAACAACCGTTATTTCCGCAAAACGGAATTATTTTCCATAAAAACGCAGCCGGTAAATTTTATATTAACACGTTATAATTATAGCATTTAATGAAAATTTTGTATGTGACCCGTCCATGGTACGAAAAAGCGTTCCCTCCAAGAACGCGCCTTTGGGATGCACTCTTGGAGGGATGTGATAATAACAACTTGAAAAAACAAACGTTATTTGAAAAAGAACCAGTCTTTGCCGCTACCCGCCATAATATTCCTGCAAACTTTTCACGCGCGCCCCGTGTTTTTGGGCGCCTTTCAGGGCCATGGCCATGGCTTTGGCCCCTTCCAGCGTCGTGCTGTAGGCCACGCCATAGAGCAGCGTCGCCTGACGGATGGCTTTGGAGTCCTGCACCGTGCGTTTGCCGGAGGCGGTGTTGATGACCAGGTTTATTTCGCCGTTCTTGATGCGGTCCACAATGTTGGGCCGCCCTTCGTAGACCTTGAGCACCGGCATTGCCGGAACGCCCGCCTGCCCCAGCAGCTTGGCCGTGCCCGCCGTGGCCAGGATCTCGAAGCCCAGGTCGTGGAAAATGCGGGCGATTGCCACGGCGCCGGGCTTGTCGTGGTCATTGACCGAGAGAAACACCTTGCCGCTTTCCGGCAAGCGCTGGCCGCTGGCGAGCTGCGACTTGTAAAAAGCTTCCTCGAAGCTTGCCGCGATGCCCATGACTTCGCCGGTGGATTTCATTTCCGGTCCGAGCAGGATGTCCACGCCCGGGAACCGGTTGAAGGGGAAGACAGCTTCTTTTACGGACACATAGCCTTGCTTGCGGTTTTCCCACGGCTTGATGTCTTTCAGCTTCGCGCCGAGCATGATCTGGGTGGCAAGACGCGGCAGCGGAACGCCCGTGGCCTTGGAAACGAAGGGCGCCGTGCGCGAGGCCCTGGGGTTGACTTCCAGGACGTAAATCTTCTCGCCCTTGACCGCGAACTGGATATTCATGAGGCCGATGACCCTGAGTTCCTTGGCGAGCGCCTTGGTCTGCCGGGCGATCTCTTCCTGGATGGCGGCGGGCAGGCTGTACGGCGGCAGCACGCAGGCCGAGTCGCCGGAATGGATGCCCGCTTCCTCGATATGTTCCATGATGCCCGCGACGTAGGTGTCTTCCCCGTCGGACAGGGCGTCCACATCCACTTCCGTGGCATGCTCCAGGAATTTGTCCACCAGGATGGGATGCTCGGATGCGAGATCGCCCAGCACTTCGGCGAAATATTCCTTGAGTTGCTCTTCGTCGTACACGATCATCATGGCCCTGCCGCCCAGCACATAGGAAGGCCGCACCACGACCGGGAACCCGATTTGCCGCGCGGCGGCCATGGCCTCGGCCGGGGTCATGGCAATGGCGGACGGCGTCTGCAAAAGGCCCAGCTTGGTAATCAGCGCCTGGAACCGCTCGCGGTCCTCGGCCCGGTCGATGGAATCCGGCGAGGTCCCGATGATGGGAACCCCGGCGCGCATCAGGGGCACGGCCAGATTGAGCGGCGTCTGCCCGCCGAACTGCACGATAACTCCGTGGGGCTTCTCCGTTTCCACAATATTCATGACGTCTTCAAAGGTCAGCGGTTCGAAATACAGGCGGTCCGAGGTGTCAAAATCCGTGGACACGGTCTCCGGGTTGGAGTTGACCATGATGGAGGTAACCCCCATATCTTTCAGCGCGTAGGACGCGTGGCAGCAGCAGTAGTCGAACTCGATCCCCTGCCCTATCCGGTTGGGCCCGCCGCCGAGGATGATGACCTTCTTGCCGCCTTCCGGGAAGGTGTGCCCCTTGCCCTGGCGGTAGCTGGAATAATAGTAGGAATCCGAGCCGCCCGCTTTGCCGGCGTATGTTTTCACGGCCTCGGATTCGGGCAGCACGCCGAGCGCGTGGCGCAGAACGCGCACGTCCGCCATGGGGCGCTTCCACATTTCCGCGAGCTGGGCATCGGAAAAGCCCATGGCCTTGGCCCGGCGCATGAGATCCCGCAATTCCTCGTTGTCCGCGGCCATGGCATTGGCAAGGGCAAAGTCGCGCGCCTCGCGCTCCATGTCCACCAGTTCGCGCAGCTGCTTCAGGAACCAGTAGTCGATGGCGCTGGCTTCATAAATCTCGTCATCGCTCATGCCCGCGAGCATGGCGTGGCGCAGGGCGAAAACCCGGCGGGAGTTGGGCGTGCGGAGCAGCGGGTAAATGTCTTCTTTTTCCGGGAGCTTGCCCCGGAAATTGGTGCCCCAGCCGCCCACGCCGACTTCCAGGGACCGCAGGCCCTTTTGCAGGGCTTCCTTGAAGGTGGCCCCCATGCTCAGGGTTTCCCCGACGCTCTTCATGGAGGTGGTCAACTCGTCCCTGGCGCCGGAAAACTTTTCAAAGGTGAAGCGCGGCACCTTGACCACCACGTAATCGATCTCCCCGGTATACTCGGCCAGGCTTTTGCCCGTCTTTTCGTCCCGGATTTCATCCAGGGTGTAGCCGAGGGCCAGCTTGGAAGCCACGCGGGCGATGGGGAACCCGGTGGCCTTGGAAGCCAGGGCCGAGGACCGCGACACGCGCGGGTTCATCTCGATGACCACCAGTTCCCCGTCCACCGGGTTCAGGGCGAACTGGATATTCGCGCCGCCCACCATGTTCACGGCCCGGATGATGTTCTTGGACGCCGCGATGATGACGTCGATTTCCTCTTTGGAGAGGCTCATGGCCGGGGCCACGGCTATGGAGTCCCCGGTGTGCACGCCCATGGCGTCGAAGTTCTCGATGGTGCAAATGATGATGCACTGGTCCTTGGCGTCGCGCATGATCTCGATCTCAATTTCCTTCCAGCCGAGAACGGACTGCTCCACCAGGACTTCGCTCTTCATGCTGGCCGCCAGCGCCCCGGCGCCGAGCGCTTCCAGATCTTCCATGTTGTAGGCCACCCCGCCGCCCGCGCCGCCGAGGGTAAAGGCCGGCCGCAGGATGATGGGGAAGGAAATTTTCTTCGCGGCCTCGCGGACCTCGTCCAACGTCCGGGCGATGCTGGCGGCGGGCATCTTCAGGCCGATGCCTTCCACGCAGGCTTTGAACAGCTGGCGGCTTTCGGCGGTGGCAATGGTGTTGCTGTCCGCGCCGATGAGCTCCACCCCGCATTCGCTCAAAACGCCTTCTTCCGCCAGTTTGAGGGAGAGGTTGAGGCCCGTCTGGCCGCCCATGGTGGGCAGAATCGCATTGGGCTTCTCGCGCCGGATGATGGCCTCCATGGTTTGCAGGTCCAGCGGCTCAATGTAGGTTCTGTCCGCCAGGCCGGGGTCGGTCATGATGGTGGCCGGGTTGGAGTTGGCCAGAATGACTTCGCAGCCTTCCTCCTTGAGGGATTTGACGGCCTGGGTGCCGGAGTAGTCGAACTCCGCCGCCTGGCCGATGACGATGGGGCCGGAACCGATGACCATGATACGCTTGATGTCTGTTCTCTTCGGCATGGGAAAAACCTTTTTGTTGCACGGTATGACTGATTACGGGAGCGCCTGGGGCAACGGATACCGGGAAAACCGCAAAAAAAAAACGGAAAGGTGGAACCACACTTTCCGTTTTCAGGGGCGCAGGGCCCGGTATTTCGTATGCTGCTGCATGGCGCTCTCACAAGCCCGTCACGGGCCGCCTCTTCTATAAATATGCCTCGCCGTCGTGAACGGCTCTCCGTTAACCAAACTTTTATTCATTATCTCACTACAAAAAAAATAGCAAGGATAATCATTTCCAAGCCAGGGAGGGCGCATTGTAATTTTTTACTCTGCCATAGGGCATGGTTGCGCAAAGCTTGTGTCTCCTTGCGGCAGAACAAAGTTACGATGCGCTTACCCTGCTATCGCGGAAGCGGCTCATCGTACCGCGAGGCCGCGCCCGGCTTGCCACACGCCGAAATAGTAAAAATTCGGCTATACAATGACACCAACCGCGGATAAAATTTATCCTTTTACTTCGCGGGGCAGGGACAGGAGGGGGCCATGAATCCGGCGGAATATTTCACGTATTTGTTTATATACCCCACTACCTACTTTGCGCTGCTCCTTCTTGGGGTGGCACTCATGGCCAGCGGGATTTTCCGCAATCCGGCCGCGCTCAAATCGTTTAGCATTACATTTCTTATCGGATCGGCAGGGGTGCTGTTACTCACGTACTTCCCGTATCTGTTTATGGCCTACTTCATGGAATTCCGCTACGCCTGCGTGGCTATATTCCTCTTTATGACGTTTGTTTTCCACGACAGCGCCTCAAAACTGCTGCCGAAAATACTGGGTTGCATCCTATTCGCCATCGGCGCGGTGACATCCTTTTGTTCGGTTTACCTGAGTAACAGACAGGACACCGTTGCTATACTGTGCGAAGCAGCCGCCCGCCTGAGCCTGCCCCGGTTGTACGATGCCGTCAGCGATAACCTGGGAAAACCGGACGGCAAGACCGTATACCGTATTTTCAAGATGCCGCCCTCACAGGGCCGCGTGGTGATTATCAAATCTCTCCTCGCCAAAGGCTACAACTTCGACATTGACGAAGAAATTTTTGATGCCAAACCATCGCGGGCTCGCGATGAAATGCTCCAGATGTATATTGAATACATGCGGGCAACCCCCGTGAAGCAAATTCCCAGACTCTATTTGCATTACGCGGAATGCCGGAAGCAAGGGGACGCTGCATGCATGGGGCTCCTGAAAGCTTTTTTGCCTGCCAACATGGATGCAGCGGCTCTCCACAACGATTATGAACTCATCGAAACCCTTCTCAAAGAAGGCGCTGACCCGGATGCGAAATCCGGATACGAGCTCGACCTCGGAAACCCCGTTGCAACAGCGTGCGCCAATGGCCACTTCAATGTCGTCAAGCTGTTGCTTGACGCGGGAGCCACTTTTGAGGGCGAGGTAATCGGCGACAACGAGTGGGAAAATGAATGCCGCCGCCAAGCGGAGCACCCGCCCAAACTTGCCACGTTGCCACACCTTCGCGACAAACAATAAAAACCCTCTTGCCTTTTTTCTGGACATGCTTTATACATCTCCGTTCGCCCATGAACCTTACATATATAAGGATATGGGCGGAACGACCCTATCGTGCACAACCGGATTGCCGTATCGCCGAAGGAAGCGCGTTCCGGCCGGAGAAGTTGCCCCTCCCGGCCATGAATGAACGTAGCGGACGAAGGCCTCTGCGGAAAAACGGCGAGCATAAATCCAATCCGAAAATGTCGGCAACCATTTTCGGGGAACAGAGCAATAGCGTTTCTGCAGAAACGGAAGACACATTGTTCAACTCCTTGATGTGACATCGCCGGACTATCCCTGGCGGGCGGCTGCAAAGCTGTCCGCGTTTCGTGTTTTTCCGGCGTCTTCCGTTTTCGCGTTGCTCGGGCATGGCGGCAAAAAGCCGTAAAACCGTCTTTTTCTGAGGTATTGCCATGGCGCAAATTATGAAGCAGTTCGGGAAGATCGACGTAACGCTTCCCATTCCCCACCTTTTGAACCTGCAGGTGGATTCCTATAAAAAATTCCTCCTGGAAGGCATGACGGAACGCAAGCCCGATGAAGGGCTGGAAGGCGTTTTCCGTTCCGTTTTTCCGATCGAGGACTTCAACCGGACAGCCAGCCTGGAGTACGTGGGCTACGAAATCGGCGAGCCCAAGTACGACCAGGCCGAATGCATCTCCAAGGGCCTGACCTATGAAGCGCCCGTGCGCATCAAGGTCCGCCTGGTCGTGTACGATGTCGACGAAGCCACGGAAAACCGCACCATCCGCGACATCAAGGAACAGGACATCTATTTCGGCACCCTTCCCTTCATGACCGAGAAGGGTACCTTTATCATCAACGGGACCGAGCGCGTCATCGTCAACCAGTTGCAGCGCTCTCCCGGCATCATCTTCGAGCACGACGCGGGCAAGACCCACTCTTCTCGCAAAGTCCTGTATTCTTGCCGCATTATCCCCATGCGCGGCTCCTGGCTCGATTTCGACTTCGACCACAAGGACATCCTGTACGTGCGCATCGACCGCCGCCGCAAGATGCCCGCCACCATCCTGTTCAAGGCCATGGGCATGTCCAAGACGGACATCCTCGACCGGTTCTATGAAAAGGAATTCTACCGCATCGACAAAAAAGGCAACCTTTTGTGGGAAGTCAACAAGGACATGTACCGCAAGGACAACGCCTATGCCGACATCGTCCCGAAAGACGGGGAGGCCATCGTCAAGGCGGGCAAGCCCATCACCAAGCGCGCCTGGCGCCAGATCTGCGAAGCGGGCATTGAAGCCATCGCGGTCGCGCCCGACGCCCTCGTGGGCATGTTCCTCGCCGCGGACGTGGCCAACCCCCAGACCGGGGAAGTGCTGGCCGAAGCCGCCGACGAGATCACCGAAACCATGATGGATTCCATCCGTGAAGCGGGCATCGCCAAAATCGCGATTTTGCACACGCGCGGCACGGATACCTCTTCTTCCCTGCGCGACACGCTTATTCTGGACAAAACCGCGGACATGGAAAGCGCCCAGGTGGAAATTTACCGCCGTCTGCGCCCCTCTTCCCCGCCGACCCCGGAAATCGCGGCCAGCTTCTTTGACAACCTCTTCCGCAACCCGGACTACTACGACCTCTCTCCGGTGGGCCGCTACAAGCTGAACCAGCGCCTCGGCACCGAACATTCGCTCGACACCCGCGTTCTGGCCGACGACGACATCATCAAAGCCATCCAGGTCCTGGCCTTCCTGAAGGACAGCCACGGCCCGGCGGACGACATCGACCATTTGGGCAACCGCCGCGTGCGGCCCGTGGGCGAACTGGTGGAAAACCAGTACCGCATCGGCCTTGTGCGCATGGAGCGCGCCATCAAGGAACGCATGAGCCTGCAGGAAGTGGCGACGCTCATGCCCCACGACCTCATCAACCCCAAGCCCGTCTCCGCCGTGCTGAAAGAGTTCTTCGGCACCAGCCAGCTCTCGCAGTTCATGGACCAGACCAACTCGCTCTCGGAAGTGACGCACAAGCGCCGTCTTTCCGCCCTGGGACCCGGCGGCCTGACCCGCGAGCGCGCCGGGTTCGAGGTGCGCGACGTGCACACCTCCCACTACGGCCGCATCTGCCCGATCGAAACACCGGAAGGCCCGAACATCGGCCTTATCGTGTCCCTGACGACCTACGCCAAGGTCAACGACTACGGGTTCATCGAAACGCCGTACCGCGTCATCCGGGACAGCAAGATCACGGACGAAATCGTGTACCTTGACGCCTCCAGCGAAATGGACCACGTCATCGCCCAGGCCAACGCCAAGGTCGACAAAAACGGCATGCTCGAGGAAACCTACGTCACCACGCGCGTTCGCGGCGACGTTATCATGGAGCCGCGCGAAAACGTGACCCTGATGGACATTTCCCCGTCCCAGATGGTTTCCATTTCCGCCGCCCTCATCCCCTTCCTGGAACACGACGACGCCAACCGCGCGCTCATGGGCTCCAACATGCAGCGCCAGGCCGTGCCGCTGTTGCAGAACGAGGTTCCCCTCGTCGGCACCGGCATGGAAGGCGACGTGGCCCGCGACTCCGCGGCCTGCATCCTGGCGGAAGGCTCCGGCATCATCCGCTACGTTGACGCGGACCGGATCATTGTCACCTATGACGACGGCCTGTACCCGGAAAGCGGCGGCACCCGCGCCTACAATCTCTTGAAGTTCCACAAGTCCAACCAGAACTCCTGCTTCGGCCAGAAGCCCACGTGCTACCCCGGCCAGGTTGTGAAAAAAGGCGAGGTCCTGGCGGACGGCCCGGGCATCGAGCTCGGCGAACTGGCGCTCGGCAAAAACCTGACCGTGGCCTTCATGCCCTGGTGCGGATTCAACTTCGAAGACTCCATCCTCATTTCCGAACGCTGCGTGAAGGAAGACACCTTCACCAGCGTGCATATCGAGGAATTCGAAGTGGTCGCCCGCGATACCAAGCTGGGACCGGAAGAAATCACGCGGGACATCCCGAACGTCGGGGAGGACATGCTGCGGAACCTGGATACCTCCGGCATCATCCGCATCGGCGCCCAGGTCCGGCCCGACGACATCCTGGTGGGCAAAATCACGCCGAAGGGCGAAACCCAGCTCACCCCGGAAGAAAAGCTCCTGCGGGCCATTTTCGGCGACAAGGCCCGCGACGTGAAAAATACCTCCCTCAAGGTTCCGCCGGGAATCGAGGGCACGGTCATCGAAGTGCGGGTGTTCAACCGCCGCTCCGGCGAAAAGGACGAACGCACCGTCGATATCGAGAATTACGAACTTGGGCGCCTGGACAAAAAGGAAGCGGACCATATCGCGGCCCTGACCGCCGTCTCCCGCGACAGAATCCTTGCGTTCGCGGCGGGCAAGCAGATCGCCTCCAGCATTCCCGGCAAGAAGAAAGGGGAAATCCTTGCCGAGGCCGGGCATGTGGTGACCGCTGAAATTCTGGCGGATATCCCGCTCAAGAAACTCGCCGGCATGTTCAAGAGCCGCGAAGTCAACGAGCAGGTGGCCGCCGTTATTGAAGATTATTCCCGCCAGGTTGAGTACATCAACGGGATTTACGAGTCCAAACGCGGCAAGGTGACGGAAGGCGACGACCTGCCCCCCGGCGTCATCAAAATGGTCAAGGTCTACGTTGCGGTTAAGCGTAAGCTCAACGTGGGCGACAAAATGGCCGGCCGCCACGGGAACAAGGGGGTCGTCTCCTGCATCCTGCCCGTGGAAGACATGCCCTTCTTCGCGGACGGCCGCCCCGTGGATATCGTGCTGAACCCGCTCGGCGTGCCTTCCCGTATGAACATCGGGCAGATCATGGAAACACACCTGGGCTGGGCGGCCAAAGAACTCGGCCGCCAGCTTTCCGATCTGGTTTCCAGCGGCGCGGCGCTTGCGCAAGTCCGCAAGGAAGTGAAGAGCGTGTTCGATACCCCGGCGACCGCCAAACTCATCGACGAATTGTCCGACGAGGAGTTTGTGGAATCCGTGAAACGCCTTGCGCCCGGCATCATCACCAAGACGCCGGTCTTCGACGGCGCAACGGAAGAGGAAATCTGGGACTGGCTCAAGCGCGCGAAATTGCCCGAAGACGGCAAGACCACGCTCTACGACGGCCGGACGGGCGAACCGTTCGACAACAGGATCACCACGGGCGTCATGTACATGCTGAAGCTCCACCACCTGGCCGACGAAAAGATCCACGCCAGATCCACGGGCCCATACTCCCTGGTCACCCAGCAGCCGCTCGGCGGGAAAGCCCAGTTCGGCGGCCAGCGCCTCGGGGAAATGGAAGTCTGGGCGCTGGAAGCGTACGGCGCCTCGTACCTCTTGCAGGAATTCCTCACGGTCAAGTCGGACGACGTGGCCGGACGCGTCAAGATGTACGAAAAAATCGTCAAGGGCGACAACTTCCTGGAAGCGGGCCTGCCCGAATCGTTCAACGTTCTGGTCAAGGAACTCATGTCCCTCGGCCTTGACGTGACGCTCCACCAGGAAGAAGGCAAAAAGAAACCCAAACGCATCGGCAGCGCCTTTACCGAAAGTTCCGCCCCCGTTGCCGACCGCCCGGAATTCTTCATCAATACTGATGACGACGACGTGCAGGGATAGTTTGGGGTTGACCGTCAAAGCCGGTTGACGAAAGCAGGGGCGCCGCCCCTTGCGCCTGCCGGGGAATTCCCGGACCTCATAACCGGAGGGAAAGGGCGCGATAGTGCCCCGCGCAGCGGAGCAGGGAAGGGTCTCCCTTCCGCAGCGATTAGTTGTACGAAATGAAGGCGACCTTTTCCCCTGTAATGTTACGGGGAAAGGCAAGCCAAAAGCCCGGAAGGGAAGGTCCCGTCCGGAGCCTATATCGAGGTAGACATGTCACTCGACGATCTCTTTGCCATACGCGGCGCGACCGCGAACGTTGCGAATATCCGCAACCTGAAAGCCATCCAGATCTCCATCGCCTCCCCGGCGTCGATCCGCAAATGGTCTTACGGGGAAGTGAAAAAACCCGAAACAATCAACTACCGCACCTTCAAGCCGGAGCGGGACGGCCTGTTCTGCGCCAAGATCTTCGGCCCGGTGAAGGACTACGAATGCAACTGCGGCAAGTACAAGCGCATGAAGCATCGCGGCATCGTCTGCGAAAAGTGCGGCGTTGAAGTCATCGCCTCCAAGGTCCGCCGCGAGCGCATGGGCCACATCGAACTGGCCGCGCCCGTCGCGCATATCTGGTTCCTGAAAACGCTGCCTTCCAAGATCGGCACCCTGCTCGACATGACCATGGCCGACCTTGAAAAGGTGCTGTACTTCGACTCCTACATCGTGCTTGAGCCGGGCAACACCGGCCTTACCAAGCTTCAGGTCATTTCCGAGGACCTGTACCTGCAGATCATCGACCGCTTCGGCGAGGACGCCCTGCAAGTCGGCATGGGCGCGGAGGCCATCCGCGCGCTCCTGGAAGACATGAACCTGGAACAGCTGCGCGTTGAACTGCGCGACGAATCCCAGGCCACCCGCTCCCAGACCAAGAAGCGCAAGCTCACCAAACGGCTGAAAATCGTTGAGGCTTTCATCGAGTCCAACAACAAGCCGGAATGGATGATAATGGAAGTTATCCCGGTCATTCCGCCGGAACTGCGCCCCCTGGTCCCGCTCGACGGCGGCCGCTTCGCCACATCCGACCTGAACGACCTCTACCGCCGCGTCATCAACAGGAACAACAGGCTCAAACGCCTGATGGAGCTGGGCGCGCCGGATATCATCATCCGCAACGAAAAGCGCATGCTCCAGGAAGCTGTTGACGCGCTCTTCGACAACGGGCGCCGGGGCCGGGCCATTACCGGCACCAACGGCCGCCCGCTGAAATCCCTGTCCGACATGATTAAGGGCAAACAGGGCCGGTTCCGCCAGAACCTCTTGGGCAAACGCGTGGACTACTCCGGCCGTTCCGTTATCGTGGTCGGCCCGAAACTGAAACTCCACCAGTGCGGCCTGCCGAAAAAAATGGCGCTGGAACTCTTCAAGCCCTTCATCTATGCCAAGCTGGAAGAAAGGGGCCTGGCCTCCACCATCAAGTCCGCCAAGAAAATGGTGGAACGCGAAGAACTGGTGGTCTGGGATATCCTTGAAGAAGTGGTGCGCGAATACCCCATCATGCTCAACCGCGCCCCGACGCTGCACCGCCTCGGCATCCAGGCCTTTGAACCCCTCCTGGTCGAAGGCAAGGCCATCCAGCTGCACCCGCTCGTCTGCTCCGCCTACAACGCGGACTTCGACGGCGACCAGATGGCCGTGCACCTGCCGCTCTCCGTTGAAGCGCAGATCGAATGCCGCGTGCTCATGATGAGCACCAACAACATTCTGTCCCCCGCCAACGGCACCCCGGTCATCGTGCCCAGCCAGGACATCGTGCTCGGTCTCTACTACATGTCTGTCGAGCGCGACTTTGAAATGGGCGCAGGCAAGACGTTCTGCGCCCCGTGGGAAGTTATCGCGGCCTACGACCACAAGCAGGTCGGCCTGCACGCCAAGATCAAGGTCCGCATGGGCGACGAAATGGTGGAAACCACCCCGGGCCGCATCCTTATTCACGATACGCTCCCCAAAGACGTGGAGTTCCCCCTGGTCAACTGCGTGCTGACCAAGAAGAACATCGCGCGTCTGGTGGGCACCGCTTACCGCGACGCCGGTCCCAAAGCCACGGTCATCCTCTGCGACCGGCTCAAAGACATCGGCTATGAATTCGCGACACGGGCCGGGGTTACCATCGGCGTGAAGGACCTGCAAATTCCCGCGGCCAAGAAGGGGATCATCGAAAAATCCCAGAACGAAGTGGACGATATCGAACGCCAGTACCGCGACGGTATCATCACCCGCACGGAAAAATACAACAAGGTCGTGGACGTGTGGACCAAAGCCACCCAGGACGTGTCCAACGAGATGATCCGCAACATCTCCACGGAAGTGCTGGTTGACGATAAAACCGGGGAAAAACGCACCAACGCGTCCTTCAACCCGATCTACATGATGTCTACCTCCGGCGCCCGAGGCAACCAGGACCAGATGCGCCAGCTCGCGGGCATGCGCGGCCTTATGGCCCGCCCGTCCGGGGAAATCATCGAAACGCCGATCACCTCGTCGTTCCGTGAAGGCCTGGACGTGCTGCAATACTTCAACTCCACCCACGGCGCCCGTAAGGGCCTCGCGGACACGGCGCTGAAGACGGCCAACTCCGGCTACCTCACCCGGCGTCTCGTCGACGTGGTGCAGGACGTCATCATCACCGAGGAAGACTGCGGCACGGTTGACGGCATTGAAATCTCCCACCTCGTCAAGGGCGGGGAAATCAAGATGCGCCTTGTGGAACGCGCGCTCGGCCGCACGCTCCTCTACCCGGTCATGGATCCGGAAACCCGGGAAGAACTCTTCCCGGCCAACACCCTGATTGATGAAAACGTCGCCGAGCAACTCGACCAGCACGGCATCAACTCCATCACCATCCGTTCCGCCCTGACCTGCCAGTCCGAGCGCGGGGTGTGCTCCGCCTGCTACGGCCGCGACCTCGCCCGCGGGCACCACGTCAATATCGGCGAAACCGTGGGGATCATCGCCGCCCAGTCCATCGGTGAACCGGGCACGCAGCTCACCATGCGTACCTTCCACATCGGCGGCACGGCCTCCCGCGAAATCGAACGGTCCAGCATTGAAGCCCAGCACACGGGCCGGGTCATCCTCTCCCGCGTGAAGGCCATCAAGAACCGCGACGGGCAGCTGATGATCCTCGGCAAGTCCGGCCAGATCTCCATCGTGGACGAACAGGGCCGCGAACGCGAGAAGTACATCCTGCCCAACGGCTCCCGCCTCTCCGTGCAGGAAGGCGACGAAGTCAAAAAGGGCGCTCTGCTCGCCGAATGGGACCCCTTCAACGAACCCTTCGTTTCGGAAGTGGACGGCACCGCCAAGTTCACGGACATCATCGAAGGCAAGACCTACCAGGAAAAGGTGGACGAAGCGACCCGCCTCTCCTCCCAGTCCATCATCGAATACCGCACGACCAACTTCCGGCCGTCGGTCTCCGTCGTGGACACGGACGGCACGGTCAAGATGCGGCCCGGCACGGCTATCCCGGCAACCTACCCCCTGCCCGTCGGCGCGCTGATAATGGCCCGCGACGGCGTGGAGATCAAAGCCGGCGACATCATCGCCAGAAAGCCGCGTGAAACCTCCAAGACGAAAGACATCGTCGGCGGTCTGCCCCGGGTCGCGGAACTTTTTGAAGTGCGCAAACCCAAGGATATGGCCGTTGTGTCCGAGATCGACGGCACGGTCGCGTTCGCCGGCGAAAGCAAGGGCAAACGTAAGATCATCGTCACGCCGGAAATCGGCGACGCCAAGGAATACCTGGTGCCGAAGGGCAAGCACATCACCGTCACGGACGGGGACTTCGTGGAAGCCGGGGAACTCCTGACCGAAGGGCATCCGGAACTGCACGACATCCTTCGCACCAAGGGCGAGAAATTCCTCGCCAACTACCTGGTGGAGGAAATCCAGGACGTGTACCGGTTCCAGGGCGTTGCCATTGACGACAAGCACATTGAAGTCATCGTGCGCCAGATGCTGAAAAAGGTCACGGTCCTCGATTCCGGCGGTTCCAGTTTCCTCGTCGGGGAACAGGTGGACAAGCAGGACTTCAAGGTCGAAAACCAGAAGGTTATCGCCGAAGGCCGCACCCCGGCCACGGCCGAACCGCTGGTGCTGGGCATCACCCAGGCGTCCTTGACGACCTCCTCCTTCATCTCGGCGGCGTCTTTCCAGGAAACGACCAAGGTGCTCACCGAAGCGGCGCTCCGCGGCAAATCCGACCCGCTGCGCGGCCTCAAGGAAAACGTCATCGTCGGCCGCCTCATCCCCGCCGGGACGGGCTACCGCGAATACGTCTCCGCCGACATCCTGGTTCCGGAGCAGAAGGAACGTCCCGACAAGTTCCTGGAGGAACTGGAAGACGATCCCCTGCTGATAAACCTGGACAGCTAACCAGATACGAAAGAAGGGAGCCTGACGGCTCCCTTCTTTTATGCTGTTTTCGCATACTCCCGGCGCGCGCCGGTTATTTCTTTTCCGGGTCTCCCAGGCAGACAAAGGACTTTTTCGTCGCCCCGCACACGGGGCAGCGCCAGGACTCAGGAAGGTCCTCAAACGGCACGCCCTTGGGGACTTTTCCTTTCCTGTCCCCCCTGTCCGGGTCGTAAATAAAACCGCAATTCGTCATCTGGCATTGCCACATCATCGAAGGGTCACTCATCCCGCTCCTCCCTTTTTGACTGTGCCGCGGCCCGCAGCTGCCCGCAAGCCGCCTTGATGTCCTGCCCCTTGCTTTTCCGGATAATCGCGGTGATGTGCTTGGCGTGCAGGATATCCTGAAACGCGTCCACGTCCTTTTGGGCGGGCGCGGCATACGGCGCGCCCGGAACAGGATTATACACGATCAGGTTCAATTTGGCTTTGACTTTTCCCATAAGCTTGGCAAGGGCGCGGGCGTGCTCCGGCTGGTCGTTCACGCCGCCCAGCAGCAGATACTCAAACGTCAGCCGCTCGCGCGTCTTCAAGGGATAGGCCGCCAAGGTGGCTACCAGATCCTCCAGCGGCCAGTGCGCGGCTTTGGGCATGATTTTCGCGCGCAGTTCCTGGGTCGGCGCGTGCAGCGACACGGCAAGGTACGCCAGCCCGCTCTCCCCAAGTTCCAGCAGCCCTTTTTGCAGCCCGCAGGTGGAAACGGTGATGCGGCGCGGCGAAAAATTGAACCCCATTTCGTGGTTCATGACTTCCAGGCTGCGCATGACTTCTTTGAAATTGAGCAAGGGCTCACCCATGCCCATGAACACGATGTTGCGCAGGCGAGGGTTTTCCACGGTGTCACCAAGATACCGCCGGGCGACGAGCACCTGGCCGAGAATCTCCCCCATGGTCATGTTGCGGATAATCCCCATCTGCCCCGTGGCGCAGAAGGTGCAGGCCATGGCGCACCCCACCTGGCAGGAGATGCATTGCGTCATGCGGGGGATGCCCTCCCGCGACTCACTGGGGATAAGCACGGTCTCCACGCATTCGCCGTCCGCAAGGCGCAGCAGGAACTTCACCGTGCCGTCCGCGCTCTTTTCCTCCGCCACTATTTCGGGAACGCGGATAACGCACCGCTCGGCCAAAACAGCCCGTGTCGTCTTGGAAACGTTGGTCATGGCGGAAAACGACGACGCGCCTTTCTGCCACAGCCACTGCCACACCTGATCCGCGCGAAAGGCGGGTTCGCCAAGCTCATCCCGGATAAAGGAAACCAGTTCGGGATGGGTCATATTCAAGATATCAATCACAAAAACTCCAAACCACCACGGCACATCTAACCGCAGCCCCGCATCAAAACATCATTTTATCCCGGCAAGTTCCTGCCGGGCCTGGGGAACACCGGCATCCGCCGCTTTTTTAAGATACACCCTGGCTTTGGCAAGATCCTTGGCCGCGCCGGTTCTGCCGTACTTGTACATAAGCCCGGCCTCGTAAGCCGCGCCCGGATGCCCGAGGTCCGCCGCATCCGTAAACATCTTCAGGGATTTTTTCTCGTCTTTGGGCACACCGTCACCGGCTCGGTACATGAAGCCCATCCCGTACATGGCGTCGCCCTGCCCCTGCGCCGCCGCAAGCGACCACAGCCGCGCGATAAGCTCGGGGTTGCGGCCGCCGCGCAAACTCTGGTGGTACATGAACCCGAGGTGGTACTGGGCGTCGGGGAACCCCCCTTTCGCCGACTTGGTCCACCACCGTTCCGCAACCTCGGTGCTCATGGGCATGCCGTGGCCGCGCATGGCCATAAGGCCGAGCGAAAAGGCCGCGCGGGCGGAACCGGCGTCGGCCATGGGGGTCAATATCGCGATGGCCTTGGTGTAGTCCTTCTTCTCATAGACGGCGGCGGCTTCCCGCAATTTCGCAATTTCCTCGGGAGACGCCGGCGGCAGCGTAACCGCCGGGAACATGGCCGCGGGATTCGGCTGGGCGGGAGCTCCGCCTTTTACTCCCGCGGGGGGAGATGTTTTTTGCGCCGCCTTTACGGGAGCGGGCTTGCCCGGCGCCGCCTTGTCCGCCGCGAACGAACCGGACGGGCAGACAGCCAGGCCCAGAAAAAGCCCCACACACACCAAAATCCTGACACCACGTGCCATAACGGCTCCTCCGCGGCATTCCGCCGCATTCAGCGTTTTTCACCCCCTCGATACCAGCTTGGCCCCCAAGAGTAAACCTGAACAGGGAAACACCGGGCCGGAAAAAAATCATCCTCGCGTGTAGCGGCCGTGAGTGCCGAAAAACGTGCAAATCCGGGCCGGAGTAATCGCGAGCCTCTCTGAAAGATAAATAACACCCGCCACACCGTGTGGTTTACGTATAAAATACTTGAGCGCGTTACAGATTTCTGTATTATGCACTGACGGCGTTAAAAACTCGTGAGTTGACACCAGTTGATTTGAACGATAGAAAGTCGAATAAGATATGCTGTGTCGGCATGTCCTCTTTTGCAAAAGACGGACGGGGGGCCGGTTCCGGCAAACGGGCGTGTATGCGGAAAACGACATTTACCTTGGCGGAAGCGGCGGATGTGCTGAGCTGCCATAAGGAAACGTTGCGACGGGCCATCCAGGCCGGGGAGTTACAAGCGGCGCGCCTTGGCCGTGAGTACCGTATTTCACGCGCGGATTTGCAGGCTTTTTGGACTGCCCAGGGCGGGGGGGAATTGTTTACGCCCGATCAGATCCAGGAAGACGAGCCTCGGGAAAAGGCTGCGGAAGTGAAAGAAGCCGCGGCAAAACCCCGGAAGCCGACCGGGCCGGAACAGCTCACATTGCCGACATAGCACGAAAAAAAATTACGAATTGGATGGCAGCGCCTCGTTTGGGTTGACCGGGCGCCGGGAGGGACCATGGCTGAATTGTTGCGTGATTCCTGCGAAGAACACGTTCTGCGCAATGACGCCGGGGCGGAAATCCGTTTCCGGGGCAAACTGTTTTCCGAAAGTTCCTATTACGACGAAGAACAGGGTGCGATCACCCGGCTCAAGCTCTTTGTCGCGGAAGACGGCCGGCAGATATACTCCATTGTTTCCGGTTCCAACACCGCAAAGTGGCGCCGGGTCTACACCATGCACATTGAAGGCGACTTCTGCCGCATTGATAACGGCGTGCAGGAAATAACGCTGCACACGGATATGCTTCTGACCGTCGTGTTCGGCCTGTGCGGGATTGATGCGACCCAGGGCGAAGCTGTACGCTCTTTCATCGAAGACTCCCGCCGGATCGCGAACGCCTGATACGCTGCCCGGCCCTTGCGCAACGTCGGCCGACCCGAAATTTTCTGCCGGACAGGCAGCCTGGATGGCGTTTTACACCGCATCTTTTTACGATGCGGTGTTTTTTATTCCCAAGCGTCGAATTCGGCAAAAGAATATCGTGATATAGCTTAGAATACAAAATCATGTTATGGTTCATCAGCTTTGATATATGAAACGATAACCTTGTAAAAGTATGGGACTCTTTCCATGAGAATTCGTCGCCTTTCACCGCGACGCATTTCACTATAACAGGCGCCCGGACGCCGGGGAGATAGTATGGCCATCGCAAAACAGTTCCTCAAGACAAAGCCGGAGTGCAAGATTAAGTTTACGCTCAGCGCGGAAGAGGCGTGCAATGCGGACTCCGTCGCGCTGGCGGGCGATTTCAACAGCTGGGACCCTGCCGCCACCCCGATGAAAAAGCAGAAAGACGGCGGGTTTACCGCCACCATCACCCTGCCGACCGGCATCACCAGCAAATTCCGTTACCTTTTGGACGGTGACCGCTGGGTCAATGACAGCGCTGCCGACGGGTACGAGTATTGCTCTTTCGCCGGTGAGGAAAACTCCCTCCTGCGCCTGTAGCGGGTATTCGGCCATTCCGGAGCAACTGCCGGGCGGGCCGTTCAGCGCCCCCGCCCGGCTCTTCGCGGGGTGGCGGCCCTTTTTGCCGGAAACAATCCACGCCGCTCCCCGAGCGGAACCTTGTGGATTTTCAGAGCCATTGCTGCTATCTGGTTTGGTTGTGCTGCCATGCCGGGGCGCCGAACGCCGCCGGAATCCTCTTTTCCAGGGTGGAAAACGCATGAACCTGACCGGATCAAGCATTTCGTTTTTATATCTGCCCATCGACGGGGTTGCCGCCTACTGGCTTTCCTTGCGCAAACTCCTCGGCAACGCCCGCAACATGAAGGCCCTGGAAGCGGAAACCCAGTTCGTGGGCGAGCCGCTGGTGCGCCATCTTTTGGACATGCTCATCATGCAGGTCGCGCCAGAGCGCTTCCGGCAGCTCGCCGAAACCTGCGGCAAAGGCGAAATCGACCGGCTTGACAGGCAGTTTGACCTCATGCGCGTTGCCGTCATGGATATGGCCACCGGGGAGAATCCCTTGCGGACGCTTGCGAAAATGACCGCGCACTTTCCCGCGCCCCTGACGGACCCGGAAGGGATGCTCGAATCCGCCCAGGCAAACCTGGCCGCCGCCTTAAACGGCACACTGCCGCCGGAGGTCTACCGGGTGGATCACCATATGGCGGACCAGGCGCTCGCCGCCACGCTCCTTTTTTACGCAACGCTCTGCCGCCGCCACGGCAAGGCCGCCTGCCGCAGCTTTCTGCCCCAGGACGGGAGCCTTTTCTTCACGGACGCCCTCTCCCTCGTGGTTGACGGATTCGATGCCCCTTTTATCCGCAAATGGATGAAAAAATATAAACACGTTTTGCTGAACGATATGCAGCGTAAAATAGCCCTGTCCGCCGACATGTGCGCGGCGATTCAAAACCGGATGCCGTTCGAGGAAATGCGGTTTCTCGTCCGCTCGTATATCCGGTGACGCGCCGTCGGTATATTTCCCTACCAAAAGGATGTTTCATGACCACAGCTCACGGTTTTACCCTTGTCTGGGAAAAGACTATTCCCGAATGCAAAAGCCTGGCCCGGTTCTGGCGCCACGAAACAACAGGTGCGGAGCTTTTGTCGCTCAAAAATGACGATGAAAACAAAGTCTTCGGCGTCTCGTTCCGCACGCCCCCGCAAGATTCGACCGGCCTGCCCCACATCCTTGAGCACTCCGTGCTGTGCGGCTCGGAAAAATACCCGGTCAAGGAGCCCTTTGTGGAGCTCCTGAAAGGCTCGCTCCAGACCTTTCTGAACGCCTTCACCTACCCGGACAAAACCTGCTACCCCGTTGCCAGCGCCAATACGCGCGACTTCCGCAACCTGACGGACGTTTATCTGGACGCGGTATTCTTCCCCCGCATCCCCGTCGAAGTCTTCCAGCAGGAAGGCTGGCACCTCGAGCCGGGTGAAAACGGCGGGTATATCCTCAAGGGCGTCGTCTACAACGAGATGAAAGGCGTGTTTTCCTCCCCGGAAGCGGTTCTTTCCCGGTTTTCCCTGCACGCCCTTTTCCCGGATACCATTTACGGGCTGGAATCCGGCGGCGACCCCGAGGTCATCCCGGAACTCACGTACGAAGATTTCATCCGGTTCCACAAGACCTGCTACCACCCCTCCAACGCCCGGTTTTTCTTCTGGGGCGACGATGACGAGGATGAGCGCCTGGCCCAGGTGGGCGGCGCCATCAGCCGGTTCAGCCGGTCGGAACCCGCCCCGCGCGTGGCGCTCCAGGAACGCAGACAAGCGCCCCAGACCGTGACCGTCCCCTTTGTCGCCGGCGAGGAGGAAGAAAAGGGCATGGTCTGCTGCAACTGGCTCCTGGCGGAAACGCGCGAAGCCACCCTGACCATGGCCTTCCGCATGCTGGACCACATCCTTTTGGGCATGCCCGCCTCGCCCTTGCGCCGCGCGCTGATCGAGTCGGGGCTCGGTGAGGATATCACCGGCGGCGGTCTGGAGGACGAACTGCTCCAGTGCAGCTATTCCATCGGCCTGCGCGGCGTGCAGCCGGAAAACGCGGGCAGGGTCGAGGCGCTTATTCTTGAAACGCTGCAAACTCTTGCAAATGAGGGCATTGACCCCAAATATCTTGACGCGGCCGTCAACTCCGTGGAGTTCGAACTGCGTGAAAAAAATTCCGGCCGGTTCCCGGTCGGCCTTGCCGTGATGCTGCAAAGCCTCACTACCTGGCTGCACGACGGCGACCCCGTCGCCCCCCTGCGGTACGAGGAGCCCCTCGCGGCCATCAAGGGCAAGCTCGCGGCCCGTGAACCCTACTTCGAAAACCTGATCCGGCAGTACTTCCTTACAAACACCCACCGGGCGACCGTTATCCTGACCCCGGACCCGGCCCTCGGCGAAACCAGGGCCAACGAGGAAGCGGCCCGCGTGGCGAACATCGTGGACAGCCTGCCCCAGGCCGAACGCAACCAGATCGCGGCCCGCGCCGAGCGCCTCCAGGCCCTGCAGGAAACGCCGGACGATCCGGCCGCTCTCGCCCGTATCCCGCGCCTTGAGGTGGCGGACCTGCCCCGCGCGGAAAAACCCATCCCCAGCGAGACAGCGCGCCTCGGCACTGATCTGCCCGTCATGTTCCACGCGTTGCCGACCAGCGGCATCAGTTACGCGGACGCCTTTTTCGATCTCGCCCACGTGCCGGGCAGCCTCTTCCCGCTGCTCCCGCTCCTGGGCCGGGCGCTTACGGAAATGGGCACGGCCCGCCGGGACTTTGTCGATTTGAACATGGCAATCGCCAGCAAAACCGGCGGACTGGACGCCGGGCCCTCCTTCTACACCGCCCGGGCGAGCCGCTCCCCCCTGCCCCGGCTGGCGGTTTCCGGCAAGGTCGCGCCGGACAAGATCGCGGATCTCTTCTCCCTGATGGAAGAGATTATCCTGTCTCCGGATTTCGACCGGCAGGAGCGGTTTTTGCGCATGGTCCTGGAGGAGAAGGCCAGGCTTGAACACGCCCTGGTGCCCGCCGGGCATACCTTTGTCTCCCAGCGCCTCAGGTCGGCGCTCTCCGCCACGGGCATGATGGAGGAAGCGACCGGGGGCGTCTCCTACCTCTTCTTCCTGCGGGAACTCGCCGACAGGGTTGCCAAAAACTGGGAATCCGTGCGCGCGGACCTCACCGCCCTGCACGGCGCCGTCTTTACCCGGCAGGGCCTGGACTGGAACATCACCGGCGAGGAGGAGCACAAGCAAACCCTGTTCGACGGGGCGGCAAAACTCGCGGACGCGTTACCCCGTCCCGCCGGCCCGTCCGGGAGCCACGGCATCACCGGCAGGACCGCCCCGGCCCGCGAGGCGCTGCTGCTGCCCGCGCAGGTCAACTACGTCGGATCGGGCGGCAACCTCTATGACGCGGGGTATGCCTACCACGGCTCGGTGCACGTCATCCTCAAACAACTCCGCACCGGCTGGCTGTGGGAAAAAGTCCGGGTTCAGGGCGGCGCGTACGGCGCGTTCTGCGCCTTTGACCGCATGGCCGGGGCCTTTGTGCTGGCCTCCTACCGCGACCCCAACGTGCGCGGCACCCTGGATATCTTCGGCCGCACCGCCAAGCATCTCGCATCCACGGCCATTTCCCGCCGCGAGCTTGATTCCGCCATCATCGGCGCCATGGGCGAGGTGGATGCGTATATGCTCCCGGACGCCAAAGGCTCCGCCGCCCATGCCAGAGCGCTTATCGGCGACACGGCGGAATCGCGCCAAAAAATGCGCGACGAAATCCTGTCCACGACCCAGGACCATTTTCATGCATTTGCCGTGCATCTCGGCAAAGCGCTCGAGAATGGCCCCGTCTGCGTCCTCGGCGGCGATGTGCTTGAAAAAACGGCAAAAGCCGAGGGCGGCTGGGATTGCGTGAAGGTCCTGTAACAACGCCCGCACGGCCATAAACGCAGAACGGGGCAGCATGACGCTGCCCCGTTTTACGTTGCGGACGGTATTGCTTACCGTGTAAAAATCAGGGCCGTTCCGGAAAAAGCGATGCAGGTTCCGATAAGCGCCTGGCCGCTCGGCATTTTTCGCTCATACAGCGTGGTAATGATGATAATCATGATGGGCTGCAGGCCAATAAGGGTGGCGGCGATGCCCGCGTGGGTATATTTCACGGCAACGGGCGCGAGGCAGTTGCCCACGGTACTGACCATACAGCCTAAAAGCAGAAGGCGCACCACCGGCCAGGAAGTCCAGACATCGTGCATCACGCGGAGAAACCGGCCGCGCAGGATCGAAAGAGTCCAGACCACGCACGCGCCCGCCAGAATGCGGATAAAAGTCGCCCAAAAGGGTTCAATGCCGAGCAGCAACCCCTGTTTGAGGAACAAAAAGCTTGTCGCCATACTGACGGCGGCCGCAAGCCCCTTGCCCACTCCGGCCAATATCTGCATGGACGTAAGGCCGGAAAAATCCGCACCGTGGTGGATGCCGCCCTCGATCAACACAAAAGCCACGCCGGACGTTGCGACCAGAATGCCGACCCAGCCCATGAAGTTAATGCTCTCCCCCAGGAAGAAATGTCCCAGGAGCGCGGTTATGCAGGCGGAAAGCGAGATCAGCAGCAAGGCCAGGCGCGGGCCGATGGTAACGCTGGCGCTGTAAAGGAAGGGGTCGGAAAGCCCCACTCCCATGGCGCCGGATATCACGATATACGGGAGCGCGCCGGGCGCCACGGCCGTGCTCGTTCCCGTGGCCAGCACGATGATCCCCATGACGAGGAGAAACAAGGGCACGCGCGCCACCACAAGGTTCACGGCCCCGACCATTCTGCCCGCCACGGTGTGCAGTTGGCAGGACCCCGCCCAACTGACGGCGGTTATCAAACCCGCTATTTCACCAACACCGAACATGGTGCCACCTCTCCCGCGCCCGGGCTTTACCGGAGAGACCCGGAAAAGCCGAAAGCGCGCATGCAAAGACCTGCCTGAAAAATCACTGCCCAGGCAGCGAAAAAAATCCGGCAGCCGCCAATGCCTGGGGCTGCCGGACAGGGAATGAAAGTGAGATTACGCCTTTGTGAAAGAACTGGCGAACAATGATTCCACGGCGGCCTTGCCGTTCTTTTCCAGGAACCGGGTCCCCGTGGCGGTAAACAGGCGATGCTGGACAACCGGGTTGTTTTCCGGAATCCATACTTCATTTTCCCAACGGAACCAGCCGTTTTTGTCCTGGTCAAACACCCGCAGGGGCTTGTTGCAGATTTTGGCGAACTCGGCGCCCCAGCCGGTGCCGCCGCGAACGGTGCCGTCCTCAAGGATGGTGCCGACGACGTACACTTCGTACCCGTTGCTCACCTGCCAGCAGATGGACTGGAGCACCTTCCGGAAAATGGGGGCGCGGGTGTATTCACGCTTGAGCAGTTTGGAAACGTAGCTCAGGCTCACATCCTTCAGGGCCAGTTCATCGGTAGTCAAAACCCTGAGGCCGCGCGTGCGTTCCGCCTGATGGCCGTCAAAGCTGAAGTTGACTTCCTGGATCCCATATTCTTCGGCCAGAGCGCCGAAAAAGGCTTCCGTTCCGGGAGCGCCGCCGCTGAATAGAGTACAGTCTTTCGAAGTGAGCATGAATCCTCCGCATCGCGTATGCGTGCAAAAAAGTGTTTCTATATACTAAAAAAGTCCTGATGGTTTGTATAGCACAAACCCGGCCTTTTGCGCCTTTTGCCCCGCAAGGTCAAGCAAAAAATCACGCGGCGCGGCGCGCCCGGCGGGCGGCGGTAATGTTTACGATTTTTCCCGCGCGCGAACGTGCTGCCGGAAGCTGTCCGCCGTGTACAGCACAAGCGCCAGCCAGACGGACCCCAGCGAAAGCGCGCGCCCGAGCGTAAGCGGCTCATGGAACGCGAACAACCCCAGAAGCGCGGTGAGCAAGGGCGAAAGATACTGCAGGATTCCCAGCGTCATGAGTTGCAGGTGCCGCGCCCCATACGCGAACAGGATAAGCGGGACCGAGGTGATGACCCCGGAACCCACAAGCAGGAGAAGGCTCACGCCCCCGGCTCCGGAAACCGCCGCAATCCCGGAATAATGGCACCAGACGATAAACGCGAGGGAAAATGGCAACAGAATGCCCGTTTCCATCGCCAGGCCCGGCAGCGACTCGACCGGGCTTATCTTCCGCAGCAGCCCGTAACAGGAAAAAGTAATGCTTAAAGCAAGCGCGGCCCAGGGAACGGAACCGCTGATGCCGATCTCGGCGCCGACGCCGGCAAAAGCGACTGCTATGGCCACCCAGTGTATGGGGCGCGGCCTGTCCCGGAAAAAGACGACGCCCATGCAGATGGTGATGAGGGGGTTGATGAAATACCCGAGGCTCGCCTCCACCACCTTGCCGTTGTTCACGGCCCAGATGTAGACCCCCCAGTTGACCGCGAGCACGAGGCTGCTGCAAAAAAGTATCCGCAGGGTCCGGGCGTTGCGGGCGGCGTTCGCCACTTCCTGCACCCGGCGCAGCGCGACGACCAGGGGGAAGAGGAAAAGACAGGCCCAGACAACCCTGTGGCACAGGACATACAAAGGGGGAAACTCCCGCAGAAGGTACCAGTAAAGCGGCAGCGAGCCCCAGATAACGGACGAGCCGAGCGAAGCCCAGACCCCGGAATTACTCTTCCGCAATAATGCAAAAAGTCGCGCCATACACATGCACCCGTTACAGCCGAGGCCGCCCCGGAGACGGAAGGAACCGGCGCCCGCGCGGAAAGCTCCGCCGTGCGGGCGCCGGGCCGGTAAAATAGCAGCCGCCGGAGACGCCCGGCGTCATTTGAACCGCGCGGCCAGCGTTTCCGTTGCGCGGGCCAGCAGGTCCACGTCCGCGCCCACGGCCACGAACAGCGCGCCGAGAGCGAGGTATTCGCGGGCCAGGGTCTCGTCCATGGTCAATATGCCGGGGGCCTTGCCCGCGGCCAGTATGGCCTGAAAACCCTTTTTCACGGCCGCCACCACCTCCGGGTGCCCGCCGCCCTCATTCAGATAGCCCATGGAAGCGGCGAGGTCCGCCGGGCCGATGAACACGCCGTCAACGCCCGGCGTGGCCGCGATAGCCTCGATGTTCTTCATCCCCGTGACGGTTTCCACTTGCAGGAGCAGGCAGACCTCGTCATCCGCCTTCGCGGGATAGCCCTTGACCCTGCCCCACCGCGAGGTCCTCGCAAGAAAACTCCCGACGCCCCGGACGCCTTTGGGCGGGTACTGCACGGCGGCGACAAGCTCCCTGGCCTGGGCGGCGGTGTCCACCATGGGAATCAGCAGGGTCTGCACGCCAAGGTCCAGGTATTGTTTCAGATAATGGGTCTCCCCAATGGAAGGGCGCACAACCGGGTGCACGGGGTACGGCTCAATGGCCTGCAATTGGGCCAGGACGGTGCGCAGATCGTTGGGCGCGTGCTCCCCGTCGAGCAGAAGCCAGTCAAACCCGGCACCGGCAGACACTTCGGCGCAGTAGGGGTCGGGCAAAGACAGCCAGAGTCCGATTTGCGCTTTCTTCGCGAGCAGAGCTTCCTTGAAAGAATTGCCGTTCCCGTTCATCGCGTTCTCCTTGTCCGCGCGGCCCGCGACAGGCCGCGGCATTGCGTGATTTCGACCGGCAGAGTGTACATGGTATCGTCATGAATTGCCACGGCATTCGCGCACGAAAAAAGACCGCGCTTCATGGGAGCGGCGTTTTTGGCCGCTGTCCGCGCAGGCGCGCACCGCGCTACAATGACCGCAGGAGTTCGTCAACGCTGCGCAGGCCGTCAACTTCGGTCCAGCCGATCGGAGCCGCCAGATCTATCCGGGTCAGGCTCATTTCCTGGGTGCCCATCCGTTGCCCGCCCGCATAGTTCACCGCGCCGCCAAAGGGGATGGCGAGGGGGGCGCTTTCCATTGCGGTGCGGAAGTTTTCCCAGGTGGGTTTTTCACCCGCGAGCCGCCGCATGCCCTCGCAAAAGAAATGCGCGCCGGTCCAGCCGCAATGGGCATAGCCGTTCATCGCATAATCCCCGAGCCATTGGGCCGCGTCTTCCAGGTTTTGCCGCCGTTCGCCATCGTAGTTCAGCCAGTTCAGGGCGTATATGTCGAACTGCCCGCCTACGCAGGCATCCGTTTTTTGGGCAATGGTGATGACGCCGTTCAAATACGTTGTGAGAGCGGGAACAGCCATGCCCTGCCTGGCGACTTCCCGGGCAATTTCAGGGAAAAAGGCCTGGGGAGCGGCCAGGATTAAAAAATCGGGGCCGGTCCGCCTGATCGCGCTTACCGCCTCTTGCAGCCCCTCCAGCGAAGTGGGGACCTCACGCCCGGAGCATTCCATGCGCAGTTCCCGGCATTCGAGGGAAACGCCCTGCATCAGATCGGAACCGGTTCTGTCCGCGGTATGGATGACACCCAACTTCTTGGCCTTGAACGTGGCGGCCGCCCGCGCCGCCATCACCCTGCCCTCGGTGATGTACAGGGGCTGGATGGGGTAGCAGTTGGCGCCCGCCTCCGGGGTGAGCGCCCGCTCCACATATAACTTGCCCGCGCCGGTAGCGAAATAGACCGCCGGGATGCCGGTCTTGCGGATATCGTCCAACGTCGCTTCCACCACCGGAGCGCCGAACTGGCCGACCAAAGCGAAAACCTTTTTCCCGTGCACCAGGGCGTCAAAAGCCTCCACCGCTTTCCGGGGGTCATAGCCGTCATCGATATGCACGAGGCGTAACAACCTGCCGTCAATGCCGCCGCCGGAATTCACCATGTCAAAATAGGCGCGGATGCCCGCCAGAACCGGGTCGCCGGTTGTGGCGAAAATGCCGCTGACGGCCGCGCTGTTTCCGACGAATATTTCTGTATCGGTAATTCCTTGAGACACGCTTCTCCCTCCGGATACCCCGTTACCAAACACAGCCCTCCCGCGTCGGAAGAAAAACCGTGCGTCCTTAATGCCGGGATAGGTGATTCTTGTCAAAGTCAAACCTGTCTTTTATAACAAAATACCGCGAGCGGAAAAAGAGGATAAGCGAATGACGTTTTCCGAAAAATTTGATTGGCTGATGGGTTTGACCGGAACGCCAAACAGTTTGCTCGCCAGGGTTATAGAGCAGGATCCCTCCTATATCAGCAGGCTTCGCCACGGAAAACGCGGCATCCCGAAACATGCGGACTTTCTGGAAGGGGCCGCCGCTTTTTTTGTGGAACAATGCACGACCGAATACAGAAAAAAAGCATTGCTTGAAATGGCCGGGGAACATGACCCGGCCGCGTTTGACGCGCCGGAACAACTGGCCCGGAAGCTGGCCCGCTGGCTCATGGCGGAAATACCCGACCGCCCCGACCCGGTCGGCCTGCTTTTGAACGACATGTCCGGCATGTCCGGCAAAAAAATGCCCGCGAAACAGCCTTCCCGGACCGCCCAGGGCGATATGCTGGTTTTTTACGGGGAGGAAGGCCGCCGGCAGGCGGCTGCCGCGCTTCTGGCTTTGGCGCTGCAACAGGACGGCCCTGCCACGCTGATGCTGTATAGTGACGAAAGCAAGGACTGGCAGCACGAAGTATCCCCTTTTTCATACGAATGGGCGGGCGCCCTGTGGCAAATCATCCTGCGCGGCGGCAGGATCCGGGTCATCCATAAAATCAGCCAGGACCTCGACGAAATGCTGGGCGTGGTGCGGCTCTGGCTCCCCTTCTACGCTTCCGGCGCCGTCGAACCCTACTATTATCCCAAACTGCGCGACGGGGTCTATAAGCGCACCTTGTCGGTGGTGGCCGGGGTGGGAGCGGCCTTCTCCACGTCCATAGGCCAGCAGAGCGGGGGCGTTCCGACCTTTCTGACCACGGAACGGATGGCCGTGGATTCCTTCACCAACGAGTTTACCAGTTATTTATCCTTATGCTGCCCGTTGGTCCATATCCACGCCCAAGGTACGCCCCGTTACGCGCAGGCCCTGCAGGACTATGTCGGCAGGGGCGCCTCCAGCATCCTGCAAACAGACTGCCTGCCGCTGGTGACAGCGCCGGAAGACATGCTCGAGGCTCTCTACGCACGAACGCCCGCGGCGGAGCGCGAACCGTTTCGCCGGTTTTGCGGGGAATACAGGCAACGCGCCGCGCAACACGTCAATGAGCATGACCTGTTCCATCTTTTACGGCTGGAAAGCCCGGAGTCGATACGCGGCGGCAAGGTTTTGTTTTCCTGCCTGAACCTGCCGGCGGGCACGCCGCCGTTGGCCTATACACCCCGCTGGTATGCGGAGCACTTACGCAATACGCTGCAAATGCTGGAAGATTGCGCAAAATACCATATATGCATCTTGAGGGAGGAGCCTGCCGGCTATACCGTGCGCGCCTTTGAGGGGGGAGAGGTTTTCATCTTGCGCGAGTCACCGGCAAACATCCTGTTTCGCGTCACGGAAAGCACCATGGCTTCGGCTTTCTGGGACTTCCTCGTGCATAAACGCGACAGCATGGCCCGAACCAACCGCCGGCAGACCGCCACGGCTATCCGTGAATTGCTGGAACAATTTGAAATACCTGAATAAAGGCTCACGCATGACCGCCTGAAAAATGCGCGTGCATTTTCCAGGCGGTGTCGGCATGCCGTTGCGGGCGGAGTCCGCGTCCTTTCCCCGGTGCATTTCAGCGGGAAAGAAAATCCCTGACCTTGTTGTCAAACAAATGAGGCTGCAGAATACCGGCCATATGCCCGTAGTCGCTGTCAATGGGGTACAGTTCCGCGCTGCCGCCCAGCCAGATAATCCGGTCCACCGTCCAGGCGTTGAATTCCCAGGGATGCAAAATGTCATGCTTGCAGGGAATAGCCAGCACCTTTGCCTTGATGCGGGAAAGAGCCGCGTCGATATCCCCCCCGTACGGGCGGGAAACGTCGTGGTTGATGGCCATGCGGCAGGTGTATATCCAGTGGTTCAAGTCAATGGGGGCGCTGTTGACGGCAATCACGTCATACAGCTTTTTTTCCACGCTGGACATGGCGAGCGCGTCATTATAGCAGGCAACGTCCGCGCTGTTGCGGCGGTAGGTGCGCTCATACACCCCGGCGCCGTTCGCGGCCACGTTCATCATCTGCACCGCCAGGCGCAGACTTTCCACAGGCTGCTCTTCCTGGTCGTAATAATTCCCGCCGTTCCACTTCGGGTCCAGCATGGCGATGCGTATGCCGGCATGCAGCACCAGAATGGTGCCGTAGCTGGGGTGGCGCGGGTTGGCGATGACGGGAATGACCTTATCCATCATATCCGGATGGCGCACCGCCCACTCATAAGCGATCATGCCGCCGGCCGAGGCGCCGATGATGGCGTGCAGGCGGGT
The DNA here is from genome assembly GCA_900079685.1 of uncultured delta proteobacterium. Classification (NCBI taxonomy): domain Bacteria; class Deltaproteobacteria; species uncultured delta proteobacterium. Next base: position 119,900 of record LT599020.1, on the reverse strand, counting down.
GATGCCCATGGCGTCCAACAGCGCCTTCTGGGTCGCCACGATATCGCCGATTGTCGGCACCGGAAAGCTGAGCGCGTAGGGTTTGCCGGTTTCCGGGTCGATGGACGCGGGCCCCGAGGTGTGGACCATGGGGTTTTTCACCCCGCAGTTGCACAAATTGTCGGTGCTGATGACAAAGTATTTGTTGGTGTCAACCGCTTTCCCCGGCCCGATCAGGCCGTCCCAGTACCCGGCGGCAGGGTCGCTTTCCACGTACTTGCCGGCGCAGTGGCTGTTGGAGGAGAAATAGTGCGGCACCAAAATGGCGTTGTCCTTGGCCGCGTTCAGCGCACCGAATGTTTCGTAGCCCATCCGGACGGGAATGGTGCGCCCGCATTCAAACGTAAAGGCCTCAAAGGTGAATACTTCTTTTTTCGTCAACATGGTCATGGGGAATACCCTCGTTGCCGGGCGGCATTACAGCCGCCCCGCTGTGCGTGATGGGTTGCCGGATGCGTGTTCCGGCGCCGCGTTTCGCGCCGCCGGAACACGCATCCGCACTGAAACACACTAGATGAAGCCGACCGTGGCCATGATGATGCACAATGCCGTCAGGAAAAGGGGCATGATGACCGTCAGCGGGAACACGTGCTTGTAGGACCCCTTGACGCTGACGCCGCACACCGCGCTCATGGTAATAAAGGTCGCGCAGTGAGGCAAGGTATCCAGCCCGCAGCAGGCAATGACCATCAGGCGGTGGAAGGCCTCGGGGTTGATGTTGAGCGCGAGGTAACTGTCCAGCATGGTGTTGGAGAAAATCTGCAAGCCACCCAAAGCCGTGCCGGTTATACCAGCCACGACGTTAACCGCGACGGCGGCGGAGACATAGGGGTTGAAAGTATCGGAAAGGCCCATGGCAAAATTCACAAAGTACTGGAAGCCCGGGGCATTCTGCACAACGGCGGCAAAGCCCATAACGCCGCCCGTCAACACCAGCGGCGCGATGCTGGACCAGTAACCGTCGCTGAAGGTCTTAAGGGCCTTGCCTTTCATCGCGTTGTAGTTCAGGACCACAACCAGGGCCATGGCGATCAGGAGCGAGGTGGTAATGCAGTTGACCGCGCTCATATAGCTTTTCAGGGTGAACATCATGCCGATGACGACCAGCAGCGGCAGGATGGAGCTCCAGAACGGGGGCAGCAGCTTGCCCTGCTCGTCGAACGCTTCGGCGGAATCGCTTCCGGAAACCACATAGCCGTTGCCGTTCACGGTTTCACGCCGCGCGGCCCAGGTGACGTACAGACCGCTGATGAGAAGCCCGACCAATCCGGCCACGATGCCCATCTTCGGCCCCGCGTAAGCGTTGGTGCCGAGTTTGGTCATGGTCAGCAGGGCGTTGGTGCTGGTGGGGTTCCCCGGCAGACAAAGGGTGAGCGTGACCGAGGCGCACAGAAAAATACCGGGCATCATTTCTTTGGTAATGTTGGATTTGCGGAACAGCGGAGCGGCCACGGGGTAGACCGCGAATACTATGACAAAAGCGCTGATGCCGCCCATGGCCATGAGCAGGGTTACCAGGATGCAGGCCACCGGCGCCCATTTGCTGCCGAATAACTTGAACAGCGTATTGGCAACCGATTCGGCGGAGCCGCTGACGTTCATAAATTCACCATACGCGGCGGCCAGGCCGAACAACAAGAAATACGAACCGGCGAAATTTTTCATGCCCGTGGCATAGTGCGTGGTGAAGCTTCCCCAAAAGGGCATCCAGTTGCAAACGATGACGATGGCAGTGGCGATCAGCGACGCCACAAACGCGTTAACGCCCCTGTAGCTGAGAACGATCAGCACAGTAATGCCGGCCAGAAGACCGAGGATACCAATAGCGCCCATTTCCAATCCCTCTTTCGTTGTATGGTTGCAAAGACCGATCCGGAGCAACGGCGCGCCCGGAAAAAGGGCGCGCACAACCGGCCTCTACCACACTCGTGGCACTGTGAATATGGTTCCCGCGTTTTTGATGACACCATCTGGCACGAGTCGTGACATATTCTCGCGCGAAGAAGCATCACACCGGATGTGGCGTTGCGGGAAGGGGGAATGGGGATAAAAAAGCCGGACCGGGCCGCGCGCACGGCGCGGCCCGGTCCGGACTGAAAAAAAACCGCTTATTTTTCGTAAAAACAGAATTCCTGGAAGCCGCGCGCAACGGAGAACCGCCCCGGCAGCGAGGCCTTGACGTTCTCCCGCAGGGTCTTCACAACATCGAGCAATCTTTCAAGGTTGATGCCCGTGGCAACGCCCATGCGGTGGAGCATGTTGACAGCGTCCTCGGTCGCGGTGTTGCCCGCGGCGCCCGGGGCAAAGGGGCAACCGCCGAGGCCCCCGGTGGCCGTCTCGAACACGGTGCAGCCCGCATCCAACGCCGCGAGCATGTTGGCAAGCCCCATGCCGTGGGTATCGTGCAGGTGCAGCCGGACGGCCATATCCGGGAACGCGGCGCGAAAATCGCGGTACACGCCGCGCACCTGGCGCGGGTTGGCAACGCCGATGGTATCGGCGAGGATGACCGAGCGAATCCCCAGAGCCGCCACCTTTTCCGCAAGGGCCAGGGTGTCCGCCGTGGGCACGCACCCCACGAAGGGGCAGCCGAACACCGTGGCCAGGGCGACGGATATATTCAATTGCGGGAACGCTTCAATGATGGACGCCAGATCCGCCAGGGATTCCTCGTGCGTCCGCTTGATATTGGCCATGTTGTGTTCGCGGCTGACGGAGATGACGTAGTTGATCTGTTTCGCGCCGGCTTCAACGGCGTTTTGCGCGCCGCGCAGGTTGGGCGCCAGAACGTCCGTTTCCACGCCCGGGTGCGCTTGCGCCATGTGTCTGAGGACATCGGCGGCATCCGCCATCTGCGGCACGGCCTTGGGGCTGACGAAGGAAGTCGCTTCCAGCCGTTTGATCCCCGCCGCGGCCAGCTGGTCGAGAACCTTCACCTTGATCTCGGTGGGTATCCAGTCCTTCAGGTTCTGGAACCCGTCCCGGGCCGTCACGTCGATAATCTGTGCGGTGCTCATGCCGTCTCTCCTTGCTGGTTGGAAAATGCCCCGTTCATGCCGTCCGGGCTCTTACAGCGCTCCGCGCGTCGGCATCAGCGAGGGCAGCCAGGTGCTGATGCCCGGCACCGCGATAATGACCGCCAGAAAGCAGAACATGAGGATAATGAACGGCACCACGCCCTTGATGACGTCGTCGAAACCGATATCGTCCCTGAGGCCCTTGATGACGTAAAGGTCCATCCCGACAGGGGGGGTAATCAGCGCGATGGTCATGTTCACGGTGAGCACCACCCCGTACCAGATGGGGTCGATGTTCATGGCGATCATGATGGGCAGAATCAGCGGCGTTGTCAGCAAGATGCAGGAAATGGTCTCCAGCAGCGCCCCCAGGACGAGCAGCAGCAAGTTAACCGCGACGATGAACATCAGCGGGCTGAGCTCGTGTTGCACCACCATGCGCGTCAGCTCCTGCGGCACGTTCATGAGCGCCAGCACCTTGCCGAAAAGATGCGCGCCGATGATAATCATGCCAATCATGCAGGTGGTGGCGAGCGCGTCGAGCAAAATCTGGGGAAGGTGTTTCCACGCGAGCGTCTTGTAAACGTATTTCGTCAGTACCAGGCTGACGACCAGCCCCACGGCGGCGGCTTCGGTCGGGGTGAAGAGCCCGCTGTAAATGCCGCCGATGATGATGACCGGCAAAAACAGCGCGGGCAGGTTGTAGCGCGTCAACTGCCACCGCTCTCCCCAACTCGCCTTGGGCAGGGGGGTATACCCTCCCCGTATGCTCCGTACAACCGCGTACCCGGCCAGCGCCAGAGTCAGAAGAATCCCGGGCACCACGCCGGCCATGAACAGTTTGTCCAGGGAGGCGTCGGTGATGGACGAGTAGATAATCATGGGAATCGACGGCGGGATCAGAATCCCGAGCACACCGCCGGTGGCGAGAAGGCCGCAGGTGAATTTTTTGTCGTACCCGCGCGAAAACATGGCCGGGTAGGCCACCATGCCGATGGTGGCGGCGGTCGCCGCGCCGGACCCGGTAATGGCGGCGAAAACAGCGCAGGAAAAAACCGTGGCCACCGCGAGCCCGCCGGGCAGATGGCGCACCCAGGCGTTGATGGTTTCAAAAAGGTTGTCCCCGACCTTTCCCACCAGGAGGATCTGGCTCATGATGACGAACAGCGGCACGGCCAGAAGGGTAAAGCTGTTCACGGACTCCAGTATCGTGATGGTGAGGAAGCTTAAGGAAATATTCTCCTGGAACAGGGCGAGGATGACCGACGTGCTGCCCAGCCCGAAGGCGACAGGCAGGCCCAGCAACAGAACGACGCCAAGAACGGCGATGGTGACGAGAAAATTGAGCATCAGTGCCCTCCTCCGGCGTTCAGACCTTCGAGGGGACTGCCCTGCCGCAACCTGACCACCCGGTCACAGGCGAAAAGGAAAAACTGCACGGCCAGCAGCGCGAACCCGATGACCAACGGCGCATCCGTGATCCAGAGCGGGATGCGCATGCTTGTCGGCGTTGTTTCGCCGGTTTCAATGACATCCAGCAGGTCAACCCAGCCGTGGGACACGACCAGAAGACAGAACGCCATGCCGCCGAGGGACGTTATGCAATACAGAACATCCTGGACTTTGGGTGAAAAGCGGCAGATCAAGAGCTCGACCCGGACGTGGCGTTCCCGCATCAGGGTGTAGGCCGCGCCCAGCAACATGGCGCCCGCAAAAAGATAGACGCTGGTTTCGGCTATCCAGGAGGTGGGATTGCCGCTGTATCGGCAAACGACTTCGATAAAAAGGAGAATACCCGCAACGAACAGGGCGAACCCGCTCACAAGGCCGATGGCCGTGTTGATCGTTGCGGTAATTGATTTAAGTGATTGCAGCATGAAAATCCTCATTCAGGCAAGTGACAGAATCTGAAAAAACGGCGGCCGGGCCGGGAAGCGTCATACGGCGGCCGGCGAGGCGGATATCAGAGGCCGTTTTCCGCAAAATCACTAATATTCCCAGCGGGAAGTGTCAACGCGAAATCCCTGCGAGGTGCGCGCTAACACATCGTGATGATAAGCATTTAAAATTATGCGTGTATATAAGGAAAAGCTTTATCGCGCGAGGGGCGGTGCTGAATTGGAATTATCGTTACATGGGCAAACCAGCGGCAGGAGGCGGCCCCTCCTACCGGCGATCGAGCTCCTTGCCGTTTCCGCGTTAAGGATAAAAGTCTTATTTTACAGATATTTACTGAATTTTACCATGCTTTAATTTCAGATAATTACCCGAATATAACTTTGTCTATTTTTGACGAAATTTGCCCTTCTTTGATCCTGCGTGTGGGGAATGGTGTGGGGAAAAAATGCGGCTTTTGACCGTGCTTTACGGAAAATTTTCTGACATCTTCCGGAAAGCCTCCATGCAGTATGTACCGACATGAATACCACAAAAAAACGGCATTGGGAAGCCTGCCATCCGCCGTCCGTATTGACGCTCTCCCGCATGTGTGCCATCCCTGTAGCGTAGTCATAGTTCATGAACAGACACCAGCCACCATAGCCGAGGCCCCATGACCAAGATCGGACGCAACGACGCCTGCCCCTGCGGCAGCGGCAAAAAGTACAAGCACTGCTGCCTTGCCCAAGCCAACGCGCGCGAACAACTACTGCAGGAACAAGTTGACGCGAAAATCCGCGCCGTGGAATGGCTGACGGAACACTACGAAGAGGCCATAGACGAAGCGGTTATGAATCGTTTCTTCCTCGACGAAGACGACGACGCTCCCGAGCTCATCGCGGAACTGCCGGAACACATGCAGATGGCGGTGCTTGTCTGCATGCATGAATGGCTGATCGCCGACGCCGATCTCATTCTCGACGAAGACTGGATCCGGACCAGTGATCTGCTGCTCGGCCCCGGCGGCCCCCTGTTCACCGCCAACGGCAGACGGCATATCGAGGAACTGGCCGCGAGCGAGCTTTCCCTCTATGAAGTCCTGGAAGTCCGCAAGGACGAAGGACTCCTTCTGCGCGACATGCTGCGTCCCGGCGAGAAACCTGTTTTCGCGCATCGAAAAGAAAGGCACGGAAGCGCTGGTACCCTGGGACACCTTGGGAGCCCGTCTCCTGCGTCGGGGCGATACCTGCACGCTCGGGGGCGGAATCTATCCTTTTGAGCGCGAGCACGCCAAGGAGCTTGCTGCCACCATCCTCAAGGCCATCCGGCGGGAAACCCGGAAGAAGCGCCCCAGGGCGACTCCCGCAGGAATCATTACCGTCGCCATCATCAGCACCTGGCTGGATTCCATTTTGGACCCGCCCGCCCCGCCCATGCTGATGGACGCGCAGACCAAGGAACCCCTTCTCTTCACAATGGACACATACCGCGTATCGGACTGGCCGGCGCTGGAAGACATCCTGGCCGCCCAGGACAACGTGGAGCAGGAAGACGAAAACGTGTGGATATGGGCTGAATCCATCGACGAGGAACGATACCGCTCACTGGCGCGACTGGAGCGCCTTTCCACCGGCCTGATGGAAGTGGAGTGCCGCACCACGGGCAGGGCTAACGCAGCAAGGAAATGGCTGGAGAGTTTGGCTGGCTCCTTGCTCTCCCATACAGGCAGGAAAACCGAGGATCCCCGCGAAAAGCTGCGAGACGAATTAGCTTCCCGGCCAGGCCCGGCAGCGAAAAAGCACACGAGTGAAATCCCGCTGGAACTGCAACGGGAGATCATATCCAAATACATGACGGATCATTACACGAGCTGGCCCACAATACCGCTCCCGGCCTTGAACGGCAAAACCCCTCTCCAGGCGGCAAAGCTCAAAACCTACCGGCCCAAGCTTGTAGAACTGCTCAAACACATCGAGCAGGGGGAGGCGAAACGCGCCAAGGACTCGGGCATTCCGGCCTTTGACATCGGCTTTCTGTGGGAGCGCCTCGGACTAACGCGCGAATAACGGCACAACGCCCCCCTGTCTCTTGTCTTACGCAACTCCCCTGACTGTGGCGTCAACATAGGCGCGAGATGGGACACTTCGGTGGAGCCACTCTTGACTTGTACGGAAAATAGCCGTACATAGATATTCAGGAGAAAGACCATGACACAGCATACATCCAATACGGACACCGCCATGTCGCGGATAGACGCCCGCGTTCCCGTCAGGGTTCGCGAAACCATTGACCGCGCGGCGGCCCTCCAGGGTCGTACCCGCACGGATTTTCTCATTGCCGCGGCCATGGAAAAAGCCGAGCGCGTCATTGAAGAACACAGCATCATACGCCTGACTCTTAGGGATCAGGAAATGCTTGCCCGGGCGCTTATCGCGGAAACCGTGGCGGAACCCAGCCCCCGTCTTGCCGAAGCGCTTGAGGAATACGCCTCCAGGGTCGTCAGCAAATGAAGTTGATCTTCGAGCCCTTGCGCTCGACCATGGAACGGGCCGCGTTCGCCTGTGGGGAACCGGCTCTTGATGCGTATTTACACCGGCAGGCCAGACAGGACATGGACCGCGCTTTTGCCACCGTCATTGCGGCGTGCGCCTACACTGACCCGGAAAAAATCGTAGGTTATTACACGCTGAACGCCGCTTCGATCCCTCTGACGGATATTCCCGAAGATGCGCGCAGAAAAATGCCCCGGTATTCCTCCATTCCCGCCGTCTGCCTGGGCAGACTGGCGGTGTCCAGGGAGCACCAGGGCAAGCACATGGGGACTCTTTTGCTCATCGACGCGCTGGCTCGCTCGTGCCGTACCGAACTCGCCTGGGCGGTCTTTTTTGTCGAGGCCAAACATGATCGGGCTGGGGATTTTTACCGGAAAATGATGTTCCAGCCCTTCCAGGACAGACCGAATTCCTTCTGGATGCACAGAAAACAGGCCGAGGCCATTGTTGCTAAGCTGCGAGGATGATATCCGACTGCTCACCTGCCACGTTGGGCTGTACCTTGATGCCACGCAAGGAGGTTCTTCCGTATGGTGCGATGAAAGCGCGCGATCTTACCCGCCGCAAAACACCCATTTATTGACAATAACTAATATATTATCTATTTTTTATAAAAATAGATAATAATAGCTATTATGTTACATATTAATCTGCAAACCCCTAAAGAAGTCCGTTTTGGCATTGCGGCCAGAGCCAAGGCGCAACGGCTCGCGCTGAATATTTCACAAAAGGAGCTGGCCGAGCGCAGCGGGGTCAGCCTGGGTTCAGTCAAGCGTTTCGAAACGAGCGGCCTCGTCTCTCTGTCGGCGCTTCTGGAAATCGCCCTGGTGCTCGGCCGGCTGGACGAGTTCGGCCGCTTGTTCGCCGAACCGGAAGAACCGGCCAGCCTGTTCGCGCCGGAGCCCAAAAAACGCCAGCGCAGCGGCAGGAGGAAAGTATGAATCCCGAAAATGCCGCATTCTCCGAGCGCCTGGACGTTTTTTGCAACCTGCGCGGCGTCCGGCACTTTGTCGGGAGGCTTGCACAGAGGGGCAGAAGCCTCTTTTTTGAATATGACCGGACCTTTCTGGCCTCCGGCATAGAACTTTCCCCTTTCAAGCTTCCCCTGCGCCCGGGCGTCTTTGAAGACAAAGACCGTACCTTCGGCGGGCTGTTCGGCCTGGTCAACGACAGCCTGCCCGACGGCTGGGGGCTGCTGCTTCTGGACAGAGCCCTGCGGGGCAAAGGCTTGCGCCTGGAGGACATTTCTCCGTTCCGCCGGCTGGCCATGGTCGCAGAGGGCGGCATGGGGGCACTGGAATACGTCGGCGGGGACAGGCGAGAGGACGAGGCTTCACGTTTTCCCTTACGCCTTGATGGTCTGGCCGAAGAATCGCGAAAAATTCTGGCCGAGGAAGACTCATCCCTGGAAACCGTGAACGAACTGCTCAGACTGGGCGGGTCATCGGGCGGCGCCAGACCGAAAATCCTGGCGGACGTGTCTGCCGACGGCTCCGTCATTCTGCCTGCCGGCACGGGAGGGCCGGAATTCTCTCCCTGGCTGATCAAGTTTCATGCTCGTGAAGAGGGGCGTGATCAGGGCCTGGTGGAATACGTGTATTCCCTTATGGCCAAGGATTCCGGAGTGGAAATGCCCGAGACGCGGCTTTTCCCGTCCGCAACGACGGACGGTTTTTTCGGGGTGGTGCGCTTCGACAGGGTGAACGGGCAAAAAGTGCATGTGCACACGGCCTGCGGGTTGCTGCACGCGGAGCATCGCCACGCTTCACTGGATTACGAGAACCTGATCAAGCTGGCCAAGGTGCTGACCGGGGATGTACGCGAGGTGGAAAAAGTTGTCCGGCTGATGGTGTTCAACGTCAAAGCCGGAAACCGAGATGACCACGCCAAGAACTTTTCCTTTCTGCTGGACGCGCAAGATCATTGGAAGATGGCCCCAGCCTACGACCTTACTCCCTCCGCCGGCTTCGGCGGCGAGCACAGCGCCATGGTCAACGGTAAAGGCCGTGACATAACGGATGCCGACCTCGCGGCAGCGGCTTCGGTGGCCGACGTTTCAGCCGCCATGCTGCGCGAGGCCGCCCAGCGGACCGAGGAGGCGCTTTCCCGCTTTGAGCAATTGAAACGGGAGTCGAGTCAGGCGCTCCAAGCTGGTGCATAGCACGCAGAACGCAGTTGCCATTACGGTTTCTTGGCCAATTTAATATTGAGGCGGATTCAATGCTGTCCGGTTAAGCTGCCAAGGATAACAGACTGAGGTTATAGAGGTTTTCATTTTTTCGTCGTCGGGGCTTCAGGAGTTCTTCCAGCGAGTCTGTTCCGAGGATGTTCAGTGAGGCGATTTGGAAAAGTTGCTGCACGGACAGCCCTGTTTTACTCAGGAATTTCTGGTAGGCCAGGAGCAGGTAGACGGTCAGCGCGGTATAAATCTGAATCAATACAGCATTTTCCGTGTTCCCGACAAAGCTTTTGATGCGTAGATTCTGTTTGATTTCGCGAAAAAAGAGTTCGATTTTCCAGCGTTCTTTGTAAATATCGGCGATGGTGCGGGCGGACAGGCGAAAGTGATTTGTCAGAAATTCGTAACGCTTGCCTGTTTCGGCGTCCCGGTAGCCGATGCGACGCAGGCGCAAGACTTTTCCCCGGCTGTGCTTCACTTCGATAATGTGGTCGGAAGTAACCCCGCTTGTGCGGTTCACCGGGCGGCGCTCCAGCAGTTTGTAAACAGCGTTGTCCTTCAGGCGGGTGACGAAAAAGATGCCATTTTCGAGCAGGGTCTGAAACCAGGGGTAACTGACATAGCCTTTGTCGAAGGTCACGATGGAGCCTTTGGGCAGAGAAAGACTTTTCGCCATACGGCTTTCGTGCGTTTTGGCCACATCAACGGTGACAAATGCCGGGATATGACCATCGTGGTCAAGCACTGTGTTCATTTTGACGCCGCCCTTGTTTTGGCGGAACGTGGCCCAGGGAAACAGCGACAAACACAGGCTGATGGTGGTGGCGTCCATGCTGTAAAGTTTGCATTTGAAATGAAATTTGTGTTTGGAGGCCTTGGGAACACACAGGCTGTACATGTCGGCAAATAGATCTTTGAAAAAGCCCACAGGCCGGGAGTTGTTGGCATCGGAGAAAGTGGAACGTGCAACGGGAAAAAGGCCAAAATGATACAGCCTCTTGCCGCAGGCGGCCAAACAGCGCAATCCGTCACGCATGGAGCGCCTTGCTGCAAGCTGGATAAAAGCCATGACCGTAAACTGTTCCTTAAAGCCGAATTGTCGAGAAGAACGACCTGTTTTATGCCGGGCTTCCAGTTTCTGAAAAACATGTCTGGGAATCAATGATAGCATTTGAGAAAAGAGTGTATTATGATGGCTCATGTTCAAAATCTCCTTGGGCTGCAATGGGTTATGCAACTGTTTTGTAGCATAAACCTCGGAGATTTTGAACATATTTAACGCACCTTAGCCGGACAGCATTTGAATATTAAATTGGCCAAGAAACCGCTTTTACGCATATCAAGCGCCATCTTAGCAAAGTGTGGGTCATGGCAGAAGCCATGTTCGGCGTCATCCTGGTGAAGTCGGCGCTGCCGTCAAACAATGGCGTGAGGTGGCCCGCAAGGCTGAAGCGTCGGGAAAAGATGCGGAACTGATCGGGGATGCGTTCCGTTGGCGGTAGACTGAAGTAAAAATTTACGGCCAGTGATGGCGCATAAATCGTCATACATCCGGCGGGTTCACTTGTTATCCTGGGTAGCCCGCTTTCTTTTGCCGCGCCTCCGGTCTTACGCAAACGCAAAGTTGGGTGGAAAAAAAGTTTTACCATATTTTACACTCTTTTATTGTCATTTAATTACAATATATTATTGGGATACCCCATTGTCATTTCATGAAATCCACCTTATCCTTGTGCCACTATAGATACAGATAAGCCGTTTTCTACTTCATTGTGTGAGGATTCCAGAGTATGGCTGAGCGGAAAAAGACCCAGTATGTGGGGACATACTACCGGGAAGAGTTGAAGTTGGGCAGCCCGTCCCAGTATGAGCGCGTGTATTACATCCGTTACCGCCTAGGCGGCAGGGGTTCCAGGCTGATTGAAGAGCGCGTGGGCCGGGAGAGCGAGGGCATGACGGCCGCCCGCGCCAGCCACATCCGCGCGGACCGGGCCAGGGGCCGGGCCCTGTCCAACCGGGATCGGCGCGAAACCGAGGAAGCCGTCCGCCGGGCCGAGGCCGAACGCCCCACCATCGCCCGCCTGTGGGCTCTCTACCGCGAAAGCCGCCCGGACCGGCAACGCTGGGATTCGGACATCAGCCGCTACCGGTTGCATATCGAGCCGCATTTCGGCGCCAAAACCCCTGCGGATATTGTTACTCTGGATGTGGACCGGCTCCGCGCGCAGATGACCAGGGACGGGAAAAAGCCCTCCACCATCAAGGGGGCCATGGATCTTTTACAGCGACTCGTCCGCTTCGGGGCGAAAAAGGGACTCTGCCCCATGCCGGAGATCTCCCGCCTGCACTTCAACTATCCTCAGGTGGACGACGCAAGAACCGAAAACATGACGGCGAGGCAGATGCGGGCGTATCTCCAGGCCCTGGACGAGGAGCCGGACCAGAACGCCGCCGCCTTCCTGCGCCTGGCCCTGGCCACAGGCATGCGCAAAAGCGCCCTCCTCGGCCTGCGCTGGGACGACATTGATTTTGATTTCGGCTTCATCACCCTGCGCGGCGAACTGGCGAAAAAGAGACGGACCGAACGCATCCCCCTCTCCGCCGCGGCCAGAAAAATCTTGCGCGGCATCGACCGGATCGATGTCACCTACGTTTTTCCCGGCAAGTACGGCGGCCCACGCAAGGAATTCAAGAAAATAGCCGAGCGCATCAAGGAAAAGGCAGGGCTCCCCGCCGACTTCCGCCCGCTTCACGGCCTGCGCCACACCTTCGCAAGCTGGCTGGCCTCCTCCGGAGAGGTGGACCTGTACACGCTACAGAAGCTGCTCACCCACAACTCGCCCCAGATGACCCAGCGATATGCCCACCTGGCCGATGCGGCCCTGCACCGGGCGGCGTCCGTGGTGGACAGGCTGTTTGTTTCGACGGGGGGAGAGAATGAAAAAGATATGGCTCCCCAAGCCGGGCAGCGCCTGAAAGACCCTACTGACTCTGTAACCTAGCTACCGGGCAGAAAAATTGCCGTTCTCGACTTTTTATCGACGGCCTTCTTGTATACTTTTTCCAGCCTCTTCTACCATCGCGTCGACAAGTTCTCCCGGTCGCACCTGCAACGCTTCTGCAAGCAGTACGAGCATATCCAGATTAGGTACGCTCCTTCCGCCCTCCAACGCAGATATGAAACCTTTGCTCACTCCCACAGCATCTGCAAGCCCTTGCTGTGAAAAACCACTTCGTGCCCTATAGCGCTTGATTATTTCCGGCATGTACTGCCGTGCAATTTTTTCTTCATTTTCCATTCCTTCTTTTAGCGCTGGATTTTTTACTTTCGAGTAGTTATAACTACTCGAAAGTAATTATAGCTACTCGCCAAATTTGTACCCACCCCCCGTGGTAAGTTGGAGCCACCTTTGACTAAATCAGTTCTCGAACGAATTGCAGCCATGGCTACGGCTCTTGAGCGACTTGCCTTTGACATCGAAATCATCCACAAAGGGACAAAAGCGCTCGTTGCGACCTTACCCAAAGGGTGTGAAATACATTGCCGTTTTCTTCAAGAACAAATCGTTGCGCTTGAACGCATTTCAATAGCTTTGGGCATGATCCAGGCAACGGCTGAGAGCCTTAAAAAAGATGTCGCAGGCCCTTGAGCCTCCTTCAACTTGTCAGGAAAACGCATGAAAAACCGTCTGAAGACCCTGGAAGAAATCCTCAATCCCCGTCGCCCCTTTCGCCGCCGCAGACGAGGATGGAACCCACGCCGCAAAAGAATGGGCGTCATCAGAAAGCTGCGGCCCTTCGTCACCCGCTCCAACCGGAAGCGGGCCAGCGAAGTGATAAAACTCCGCAACAAGCTGCGCCTGCGGCGGCATATTTATGGAGGCCGGTTCATCGGTACGTCCGACCTTGTGGATCCGGAACGGCCAATCCTCTACAAGCAGGAAGCGCAAGTCTTTTTCCCCGGCACGGACAAACGGGTGCTGTGGAACGTACAGATAGCGACGGCGCGCAAGGCTTTCTGGGACGAGGTCGGCGATATGGCCTTAAAAAGAACGGCGGCTATGCTGCCCAGAGAGAAAGGCCCCTTTGATATCCGGGATATGTTTGAGCCCGTATCTTTTAACGCTTGGGGGCAAGCGACATCCTATACAATGCGGGAAAGAAACGAAACCTATGAAGAACTAGGCGGCATGACCCGCCGCGAGTTCGAGGCGCAACTCGAAAAAAAGATCATCGCCTCCGAGCCGCCGGAAATCTACGAATCCTTTTCCATTGACCGGGGTTATGAATACGGTATCGGCCTCCATGTCGTCGTGGATTCGGAAATGATCGACCGAGAAACCGTCGAACGCGTGATCGACCGCTTCTTCGCTGTCGGCGAAACGGATTGGCGGGCCGAGTCGCCCGTGCCGCGCGACAGGCTTCCTTTTGAAACCGAAATGGAGGCCCTGATGACGATCCCGGAGGAACAACGCTGAGAGAAGACTCACTCTTTTTCCGCCTTTTTCAAATGCCGGAGCGCCAGCCCCGTATTAGGCGGCCCTCCGCTCAGGGCATCTATCGCCCAGCGAATGTGCCGTTTCACGAAAGTTCTTCTCTCCTTCGCTATTTCCGCTTTTCGGCGCAGAGCGTCCACTTCGAATTTCCATGCCAGCACTTTTCCCTTTTCTTCCTGGAAATCGCTTCGCTCGGCTTCCAGCTCCATCCGGTCCCTGTTTAATTCCCATCGGTACGCGGCGAATTGGCGATCTGCATGGCGTCCAGGTTGCGCCGCACTTCCCGGATCGTGATCACAACCAGCGCAACGTACAGTTCAACAATGTAGAACAATCGAGTTCGTGCCGAAGCCTTGTAAGGGCCGTCTCCACGGTTTTCCTTGCTCAGCTTTTTTTGCAGGGATTCCACCTTTGCTCGCAACATTTTCAATCACGTTATCTTTCTCTTCGATGATTTTGTCTTTTTTCTTATCGGCAATCGAACGGATGTGTTCGGGAGCCATGGCAATAGCGCCTTCGGCAATCTTCTCCCGGGCAGTCTTGATCTGTTCTTCGTTAAACCAGAGCAAGTTTTTTTGGTAATACTTCTCCCGTAACCCCGGAGGATAGCCTGGTGCGAGGAATAACGGCTCAAGACGGCATTCGACGTTTTCAGCGGTTTTAGTCCGGATTTCTTCAGAAACGCTGAAAAGAGACAGTTTGTGCAGGCGGGCGAAGTGAAGAACCGACTCGGCATTGTGGAATTCTAACTGACTGAGTAGTGGGGACGCCGCTACGCCTTTTTTCAGGGTTTTTAGAAACCATATCGAAGGAAGCACGTTGCCCAGCCAGATAGCCAAGGCAGCTGGTATGGAAACAGCGATCAGACACTGGAAGAAGATCGTGACAGCCCGGCCCCATAGCCATTCGTTTGCGGGCACGGAGGCGTAGAGCAGACAGATCAGATAGGAACATCCAGTAAAAATAACCGCTATACGAAGCAGAGCAATCTTCTCTTCATACCTCATCTCCTTTAGCCAACGTAAGAATCGACGTAACAATCGCAACAAGAACATGGTGAGGCCCTCCTTTCCGGAGGATTATGGCGAAGTTTTCAATCATTATCTATGTCGCATTTACTCGTGAAGGTAAAAACGATTTCCTCATAAAAATTAACCCCTTCGGTCGAACCGAGAGGGGGGCTCACTGGCGCATATTGCTCCGCTTCTTGCTGAATTTTCCCATCCCCCTTCTCCCTGGGGTCGCGAACTTCTTGTAAATTTTCCGCCAAGAGCCGCGAACCCGGACGATCTTCGCGGCTCACCATCAAAACTCGCACAAGGAGAGATCGATGCGAAAACTGGTGAATACGCGACTGGCGGCGGAAATGCTCGGGCTCAAGCCCAACACCCTGGAAATTTGGAGGTGCCATAAGAAGGGGCCGAAGTATGTTAAGTTGGGGCGACGTATCCTCTACGATCCTGCGGACTTGGAGGCGTTTGCCGCATCCTGCACCGTGGAAACCACGCCGGCACTCAAACCGGCCAAGCCCGCGGGAGATCTGGACAGATGAATGGCGGAAAAATTCAAACTGCACAGTCGTATTCCCTGTGCGGACTGGACAGGCTGGCCGCCATGCCGCCGGGAAGCCCGGTTTTGCTGGTGGAGGACGAAAAGACGGCGGACGCCGCGCAAAAGCTTTTCCCCAACTATGTTTGCATGGCCTGGAATGGCGACACGCAGTTCGTCGGCATGGCTGATTTTTCCCCTCTTCGTGATCGGAACGTCATTATCTGGCCGCACAATGATGCTCCGGGACACGATGCGGCAAGGGACGTTGTATCCATGCTTGAGCGCGCGGGTGCATATCCCTTGCTGTTGCCGCTGCCCGAGTCTTTGCCAGACAAATGGAGCCTGGCGGATCCGCCGCCAAAGGGCTTTGACCCGTGCGCGTACCTTGGCCGCGCGGGTCTGCCGCCCATGCAACTGCCGGTGGAAACCACCGATGACGCCATACGGCCTTGGCCGGTGTTGCCTCGGGAGGCGCTGCCGGGCCTTGCCGGGGAGTTCGTGGCCCTGGCGACGCGCGGCAGCGAAGCGGATCCCGCCGCCGTTCTGATTACATTCCTCGCGCGGTTCGGGGCGGAGATTTACGGCTTTGCGCCGGGAAAAGGCCCGTACATCCGGGTGGGGGAGACGCGCCATCCGCCGCGTCTGTATGCGGCCATTGCCGGCGCTTCCTCACGGGCGCGGAAGGGCACGTCCGCCAAGCCCATTCTTCGGGCGTTCAAAGAAATTCCCGCGAAATGGAGGCAAGGCCCGCCCGTTGCGGACCATACCGGCGGCCCGCTCTCCAGCGGAGAGGGACTGGCTTTTCGTCTGCGGGAACGCGAGGAAGGCGCTGAGCCGGATGAGGGTGAAAACACGGCGGGGCAGCCGGAGGACAAGCGTCTGTTCGTTCTGGACGAGGAGCTTGCCGCGGCCGCGGCCAACATGAAACGAGAGGGTAATACGCTCTCCATGGCCCTGAGGAGTTTTTGGGACAGCGGCGATTACGAGCCGCTGACCAAGAACGCCCAGGTCAGGGTGCGGGAAGCGCATGTGGGCATCGTGACGCACATGGGGATATTATTAACGAGGTGGTTTGAAACAGAAGAGCAAAAAAGAAAGGAATATACAATAAATAATATAAATACGGAATTTGAGGCCATTCTTTCTCATAATGAAGAATTGAGAACGCTGCTGCAAAAAATCAAACCTGATGCTAACTTGGAAGAGTTTCAGGAAAATACAAGAAATCTTCTTCGCATAGCCATGCCCATGGGGACGGTGACTTTTGGCAAGCAGAAAAAGCCCTCCATGGAAAGTATTTTAAAAAAAATTATGACCGATCGCGATGCTGCGGATTTTGCAGATCAGGAGAAAGCTGCTGATGAAGAAGTCGGGGAAGCATAAAAAGCGGAGATGACAATGTCCAAGAAGAAGCACAGTAATATTTTTAAAAAGGCTGCCGTTTGCAGGACAAAAGTCGTTGACTATTCCACCTTATGGCATGGCAACATCATGCAATATTTTAAAGGTCTCTTTCGCCATTATTCTAACATCATGGTTGGCTATGACATAGTTGCGAGCAGCCGCTCCTAAAGTTTGCCGCAGATCGGGGTCGTCTGCCAAGCGGCAAAGAAGGTTGGCTGCCGCCACCGCATTTCCTTCAGGGTACAGAAAGCCCGTCTCTCCATCACGGACCACGTCTCTGTTACCCACCACATCACTTGCAATTGCCGGCAAACCATGGGCCATCGCCTCAATGACCGACAGCGGCATGCCTTCCCAGCGTGAGGTGGAAAGATAGCATAACGCTCCGTCAAAAAAAGAATGGGGGGTTTCTGATGCACCGGGGCAGCACAGGGTGTCTTCCAAGGCGGTACCTTGTACCGCATCAAGCATCCCTTGCCTGTCGGTTCCGTCACCGACTGCGGTAAGACGGAAATCGTCCAGCCGTCCTATATCCTTCAGGGCGTTAAGGATATCAAGAAGGAAGGGACTATTCTTCTGGTAGTCGAACCGGCTGAATGTCACGATGGTATATGGAGGCGGGGCAGTAAAAACGTCTCCCCTGTCCCTTGTGTCCGGAATCATGACCCCGTTGGGAATGAGATGCAGTTTCCTCCGGGGCATTAACCCCCTTTCGACAATCTGGTTCAACTCGCCTTCCGACACTGCTATGCCCATTTGTGTAAGCAAAGACATCACGCGCTCGTACAAACGATACACTGCCCGCTTTCCCGGCCGATACCCATCCATGTGCACGCCGTGAAATGTATGCACGCACGGCACACCTGTCAGAAGGGCAAGAAGACGCGAGTATAGCCCAGCACCCTTGCCGTGAGAGTGCAAAATGGAAATGCCCTTCTCCTTACAGAAGGCGCGAAGACGCCAGAGACTGGCTATACTAAAGGTACGGTGGGGCAATTCGGTGATATTGGAGTCCCCTACGAGTTGCCTATATCGTTCATAATAGGGATATTCATGAGGACACGCTACATAGGCGGTTATTTCTTCTGGCATGTTTTGGAGCAACCACCACAGATGTTCCGGGCCTCCCCCGAAATCAGCGCGCACTGTCAAAAAAAGCATCCTGTGCGATTTTGCGGTGGGAAAAAAAGTGTCTGGCTTTCCCATCCGCCCGCGTATTGAGGTAGGTCGTCAAATTCGAACGCCATGTTAAGCGGCAATCGGCAGCTTTGGTTTCATCATCCCGCTTCTGACAAACGCCGCCGGTGAGAGATAGCCAAGTGCTGCCTGGCGTCTTTGTCGATTATAAAAAACCTCAATATACTCTGTCACATCTGTAATTGCTTCTGCCTGTGATCTGTAGCTTTTGCGATGGACCAACTCATTCTTCAATAAGCCCCAGAAGCTCTCCATGGGGGCGTTGTCGTAACAATCCCCTTTTTTGCTCATGGAACAGATCAGACCATATGCGTGGAGCTTTTTCTGATAAGCTGCGCTGCAATACTGGCTGCCGCGATCCGAATGCAGAATCAGTCCCACAGGTGGGCGGTGGAAACGCACCGCCTTCATCAATGCAGCCAAGACAAGCCCGGTATCCATACGCTCAGCCAGGCTGAAGCCGACAATTTCCCGGCTGTGTAAATCTTTGATTCCGGCAAGATATACCCAGCCCTGCCGTGTGGGGATATAGGTTATGTCACTCACCCACACGCGGTTGTGTTCGCCCGGCGTGAAGTCACGGTTCAGAAGATTGGAAGCGACCGGCAACGCGTGATTTGACTCCGTGGTGCGGATAACCCGTCGTTTGCGCTTACAGACGAGGCCCAGTTCACGGCGGAGCTGCTTGACCTTCCAGAGGCTGACGGCACAACCGCTTGCCACGAGTTCCCGGTGCAACCGCTCCGCGCCGTATGTGCCGCGTGTTCTCTGGTGGGCAGCCAGAACCTCGGCCTCCAGACGAGTTGTCTTGTTTGATGGGGCAGCGTCGCGTTTGAGCCAGGCGTAGTATCCACTGACAGATGCGTGCAAAACCAGGCAAATAAAACGGACAGGATATCGGTGTCGCAAAGCACTGACTGCGGCGTACCTCACAGCGACTCTTTGGCAAAGTACGCCGCCGCTTTTTTTAGAATGTCGCGCTCCATACGCAGCAGGGCGTTTTCTTTCTTCAACCGCGCCAACTCCGCATCCTGCTCACTCACGCCCGGCTTCAAGGCGAACTCGTGCTTGTCCAGTCGGTACTGCGTAACCCAATTCGCTAAAGTTTTCATAGGAACAGACAACCTTCGCGCTGTTTCCGTTACGCCGAAGCCATCCTCAACCGCCATGGTGACGGCTTGCTGCCTCAATTCCTGTGAATAACGTCCTCGTGGTGTTTTCGTCATAGAACCTCCTCATATGGATATGAACTATGGCGTCCGTTTTTTCCAGCCTACCTCATATCCCGTCCGCCAACGCCTTAAGAACAAGCGGCAATCGCCCGCCCTGTCCTCTTCGCAGCCGGTTCAGCATCACCCCGGCATAGCTCGCGATAGCAACAGGAAGGCAATGGGGGAAATATCGGCGGATAAGATATATTCTGTTCCGCAACGCGAGGTAGTCCACGATCCGCGACCGCTTCAAACCTCGGTCGGCGGCCTCGGATTTCGCGCCGGTCGAGCCGCCTTCCTTGTGAAAAACAATGCTACCGGGCGCCCATACTAACGAGTAATCAGCCCTTTGCGCATCAAGGCAAAAGGCGGCATCCTCATAGTACAAAAAATATTCCTCGGGCAAAAAACCGGCGGTCTTGAATACTTCCCGTCTGACAAGGATGGATGCACCGCAAAGGTACCCCAATTTCCTTTCAACGGATTCCGGAGGAATTCTTCCGACGGTTTCTAGCGATTCTCCTCCGTGCAATGCCGGAGTCGCGCCCGTCAGCCTGGAAAGGACGAACCCTCCCGCGCACTGGACGGTATTTCTGGCGTGCGAGTAAACCAGCGTTGATCCAGCGAGCCCGGCTTTCGGGTTGTCATTGAGCCTGCGACAGAGGGTTTCAAGAGCCTCCACAGCCGGTTCCGTATCATTGTTGAGTATCCATACAGCCCGGCATGCGGGGTCCTGTAATGCGAGTTGGATACCCGCATTGTTGCCTGCGGAAAACCCTCTATTTTCCGTGAGTAACACCCAATGCCCGCGGATGGCGTTTTTGCCTGAAACTTTGCGTAGGCGTTCCCAAGTAGCCTCAATGACATTACGGTCTTCTGCCGTAGAAGCGTTGTCCACAACAATTATTTGACCAGGAGGGGAAGACAAGCCGTAAAGAGCCTGAAGACACTTTGTGGTATCGGTACCGCCATTGTAATTAAGCAACACAATAGCGACGTCAGGGGGAAGAAGCGGCACGTCACGCTCTCCCGAACCAGCGTTTGATTCGCTGACGAATGCGCCACTCCAAGCGAAAAAGAGGAGACAGAATATTCCAGGAAACAAGGCAGGTCAAACGGGCTTTTTCGTCCCGATAACGCGCGCAAAGCTCCATAAAATCAAGAGTGTGCCTTTGGAAAACCTCGGGACGGGCGGCATACATGGCCGTCAGCCTGTCGCGCTCTGTCGGGCCTGTGCCGGTTGCCGCAGTCATGGAATTTGGTTTTATCCGGTAAAAAAACAACACTTCCGGCAAAATAACGATACGCCTGCCGTCCTGAAGCATATCAAGCCAAAAAACCATATCTTCCTTGCCGAGCGTGAGCGATTCGTCATACCCGCCGACCCGCTCCCAGTCACGGCGTCTATACAGTGCCGTGCAAACAAGTTTAAATTCTTCCAGAACAAGGCCCGTAGCGCTGTACTCAGGCTGCTGCCAGTCATTGTGCCGCAACCCGAAGAAGCGCACACCAGAACCGCATACGGCCACGTCCGGGTTGCCCTCCAGAACGGCGAGGGTTTTTTCCACATACGTAGGGTATATTGTGTCATCCGCATCCAAGGGCAAAATATAATCGCCCCCCGCAACGGATATACCGGTATTTCTGGCGGCTGGAAGCCCCTTCTTGCCTTCCGGGGTTTTTACCACAACCACATTGCCGCCCGCCGCCCGTTGCAAGACCTTCTGCGTTTCCGTATCAGTGGAGTGGTCGTCAACGATGATGATTTCAATATCCGGATACGTTTGGGCTTTGGCGGACGCGACAGCCTCCGGCAGGTATTTGCCATCGTTATAGCAAGGGATGATTATGGAAACTTTACCGGACATTGAACACTCCAAAACTACCCGCGCCTGAGCAGGCCGTCCAAGCCGCAACGCAGTTTCTCCAGGAGTCGCCGCGAAGTATGACGCCAAACGATTCCGGCGGTCCTTCCATACCCAAAAGCCGACACACAGCGGGAAAGAAGCTGGCGTACGGATAGCCCTTCAAACGCGGCAAGTCGGGCAAGTCTGCTGTCCAGGCGACGCCGCAAAGCCTTCCGGGGAAAAATTCTTTTGACGCCGTTGGCAGCTGCGACAGCATCGGCAAAATCGACATACGTTTGCCACGGGAAGGAAAGCGCTTTGCCACATTCCGCCAAAGAAAGCTCAAAATAAATCTGAGTCGTCTCTTCCGGCGCGGCAATGCCCAATCGCTCAAGCATTCCGCACTGAACCGCCTTGTGGCTCTCTTCCGTAAAAAAAGCTCTCACACGGTACAGCAAAACAAGATCAGGAATATTGCCGGCCTTTTGTTTATAGTCAAGCAACAGTCTGCACCAAAACTCGTAATCTTCCGCCCTGGGGAAGCCATCATCAAACCGGATACCCTTGACGTCAAGCACGGACTTCCGAATGCAACATGCCGGATTGGCGATTGCGGGAGCAAAAAAAAGTGCGGCACTGATGGCCTTGCTCCCTGACGGATGCAAAAGGGTCATTCCGGAATTGTGAAAACACTGCACGGCTCCGCCGCACACAGCGACATCAGGATGGGCATCCATGAACGCGATCTGTTTTTCCAAGCGTTGCGGCAAGGCAATATCGTCAGCGTCCATCCAAAAAACATACTCGCCCTGCGCCGCCTGGAGCGCGCTGTTGCGGGCGGACGGGCGTCCCAGGTTCCGCTCGTGCGTAATTATCTTTATCCGAGGATCGGCGTACTCGTTCACGATTGCCGCTGTGCCGTCAGTGGAGCCATCATTAACGATGACGAACTCAAAGCCCGCAAATGTCTGGTTAAGAATGGAGTCTATAGCGTCGCGAATATACCGGGCATCGTTGTATACCGGCATCAGCACAGAGGCTTTAAGGCGGACTTCGGCGGCAGAATCCGAACCTGCGGCCTGCGTATCGGTTTCGTGAGCCTGTTGCTCCCAGGAGGGAGGCAACCCACGCGAAATCCGGAACCGATCCAAGGCCTTGGCAGCTTGCTGTTTGCCCAATGCGGAAAACGCGGCGTATAAAAAAAGCCCCTTAAAGGCGGGAATGACATGGCGAGAGAGCGACACCGCTCGGGGATGGTGGCGCAAAAGGACGCGCAAAACCTCCCAGCGCATGCGGGCCGTCATTACCGGATCGCTGGAAATCCCCCCCGCGGCCATGCGGCTGATCGTGAACCCCAGGGTTTTACCTTGCTGGTCATACCGCCATGTTCGGCATAAAAACTCATAGTCGCCGGCAATACGAAAAGAACTATCAAAGCATGCAGTTCGGAAAACCCGCGCTCGCTGAAAAAGCGCCGTATGGCAAAAGGGAATCGCTTCAGCAAATTTGCCTTTCGCCCCTTCGGCCTTTCCGGCGAGGATTTTGATTTCGACCCCGCCTGGAGAAACAAACAAGGCATCGCCTGGCGCAAAAAGCGTTTCCGCTGGAGCATCCTTCAGAGCGGCAAAAGCTTTTTCCAGCGTATCCGGCGCGTACAGTGCGTCATCAGCACCAAGAAACAAAACCCATTCGCCTGAAACAAATGCGAGAGCGGAATTCCAGGCGTCATAAATACCCTTATCCGGAGCACTGTTGACGACAAGGCAGGGCAATTTGGCTCGGTACGATTCCACGACGGCAAGAGTGGCATCTTTTGAAGCGCCGTCCTGAACAATAATCTCGAAATTACGAAAAGTTTGCGCTGCCAGAGAGTCCAGCAGGCGGGCCAAGGTGTTGGCGGCGTTATACGTGCTTGTGATAATGGTAAAAAAAGGAGTCATGCAAAACCCGCCGGATCAGCATGCAGTGAAGCCGTCGCCCTGCCCGCTGCCGTCAAGTGGCTAGCAAGGCGGAAATCTGACTCGGTCCGCAAAAAATCATCCATAACAATACGTAAAGTCATCAAGCGAAACCTCACCGGACGCGCCCTGTATGTGGCAATATTTCGTTTTTCCGACATAGCTCGCCCACAAGGTAAATGTGCTTGGAGGACCGATAAGGAAATCACACTTCCCCATGACATGATGGTCTATATACCAATCATTCGAAGATTTGATTATGTCGCCAGCCTCTTTTATATCTGTGGCCTCATTTGAGAACACGACAAACTTACACCCACTGCCACACTTTGCATGGAGTATTTCACGCAACGAACGCATGTATTTTGCATACACATCATCTGAGAAGTAATATCTGCCGTTTTGCCATCCCTTATAGTCCCCCCGCCGCACGTGGACGCCGACCAGAGTGGCTCTGTCTCTCTTCAGCGCATCAACGGTCTGCACAAGGGCGTTTTTCTGAAAAAAGACTTCCTTCAGCGAATACCTGTCGGCAAACAGACCCTGATACTTCTTTGTCAACTCAAAATTTCTGAAGCCCCATCCGCAGACATACGCTGTATTGTATTGTGAAACAACGTCCAAAAGCGGCGCGGTTTCAGCGCCATCATACGACAAGACATCCTTTCCCGCAAAAAGCCCCATTGCTTTCGCGCAGCGCTCTCGCTGCAGCAAAAGGGATTTCAGCGTATTCTTGGTGGAACAAGGCTGTTTGTAATACTTCGCCATATCGGAAAAGGAAGGATTTAGATACGCGATATTGTATTCATGACACAACGCTTCAAAATGAAGGTTCTGAAAAAGCCTGTTGCTGTGATTCCCGGCTTTGCGGAACAAAACGATCACAGAGACTTCCCCTTGCGCGTATCCCCCGAATCAGCCGAAATTTCCTCATAAAGAGCGATATGTCTCTTCGCAATGACCGGCAGGGAAAATTCTTCCTGCACTCTTCTTCTACCGGCCGCCCCCATGTTCCTGGCGCGCTCTTCATCTTCAAGAATATACGCGATTCCCCTTGCCAGATCTTCCGGATCCTCTGGCTTTGCCAAACAGCCGGAAACGCCGTGCTCAACCATATCCGGAATGCCTCCTACTGAAAAGGCGGCAACAGGAGTACCGCACGCCAGCGCTTCCAGGGTTGTCAGTGAAAAACTTTCCGAACGGGAGGGGCAGACGAAAACATCCGCGGCGGAATAGGCGAGCGCGAGTGTTGCGTCATCCCGCAATCGGCCCAAAAAATGGACGGGAACTGACATGGCGTTATCCGTCTCATTTTCACCGAAAACCGCAAGCAGGGCATTTTCCCCGTTGGCCCCAAGCCTATCCAAGGCGAAACGGAGCAAATCAAAGCCCTTATTATAGTCGCTCATCGCTCCAAACGCGCCGGTCAGGATAATTTTCCGGTCCCGCGGCAACCTCAGAATATCACGCGCCTGTTCCTTGGGAAATGGGCGGAAAACGGCAACATCCACGCCATTCGGAATGATCCGTATATGGTCTTCTGGAAACAGGCCGCTACGGGCGGCCTTCGCCGCATGTTCCCGGCTCGCGGCCACGACCACCGGCCGCAGGTCATTTGCCGCACGGCGTTTCATCCGCCAATGCAGGCGGGATACATCGTATAAAGTCCAGCTGGAGAGTTCGGGACACCTGCCGCATCCTTCCGCGTAGCGAAGACAGCCGCAATTGGAGTAATGGCAGCCCCCGGTAAAGGGCCACGCGTCATGGAGGCTCCAGACGACCGGACCGCGCAGGCGGCGTATATCCCAAGGGCTCAGAAAACCGGCGTTCACCCAGTGCAGGTGCAGAATATCTTTGGGTATCGCATTAATGGCCCCGCCCAGCAAGCTGGGAAAAAGAGAAAACGTCGAATATGAAGGATGCTCCGGCCTGGAATAAAAAATATTCCGCAATTTTCCGCCCAGGCGTTCGCCGAACGCCCGGTAAACCTGCCCCCAAAAACTGCCGCCCAAGGGAATAAGGCCGGGTTCCTCACTGTGGTTTTCCAAAAAAGCAAAGGACGAACATACGCCGGCCTCACGCAGCCCCTTGTGCAACCGCCGGGCTGCGACTGCCGCCCCTCCTCCGGAAGGATGCGTATTCACATGCAAAACATTCATGGCCGTATGTCCCGGGGGTAAGCTACACGCCGCAAAGTCCACGTTTTATCGGGCGCAACCTCTTTTTAAGAAAAGACACTCTGGAAAAAATACTGGCCGCAGCTACAAGGCCGATATGGCGAAGCCGCATCTCCGCCGCAAAAACCCCGCCGCCTTTGCTGGCGCATTGGCCAAGAATATACCGTGCCTGGGCGAATCGCCCCTGTTTCACACGCAGAGCCAGTAAAAAACGCAGGATATCCTTTTCGCCCGGCAAGTCCCGTTTTTTGCATTCCATATACCCGTCCAGATGCCGGGCAAAAAGCGCCAATTCTTCAGGGTTGCGTTCAGGCAGACAGTTTGTTCCCTGCGCCTCGTGCAACCTGAATTGTATCAACCGGTGGGGTATCCGCACGAAAGAATAAACACGAGCCATCGCAAACCAGAGTTCATAGTCCTGGGTTGTCTTCAGATGCTCTGGGAAAAAGCCCACCCGGTCAAAAGCGCATCTGGGGATAAGCAGAGAGCAGCCATGCAGAGAGCTGTTTTCATACAGGTGACAAAACATGGCGCCCGGCTCTATGTCCGGAAAACAATACTCGCCGGTGACCACACCCTGAGCGTCCATATAGTAGAAATCGCTGTAGAGGATCACCCGCCTGTCCGGAAGGCGGCGTAAAGCCTCTACCTGCATTGCCACCTTTTCCGGCAAATACAGATCATCATGCGAAAGCCAGGAAAAATACTCGCCCCGCATCTCCCGTATGCCCAGATTGAGCGCCGTGGCGACTCCACCGTTTTCTTTCGCGAAGTAACGGATTCTGTCCCCGTAGGAAAGCGCGATGCGTTCCGTTTCCCCATTATCGGGAGAGCCGTCATTCACCACAATAACTTCGCAATTATCGTATGTCTGCGCGAGGGCCGAATCAATGGCCTCACGCATATAGTCAGCGCCTTTATAAACAGGGATGATTATTGAAACCAAAGGATGGAAGCCGGTCACAACCTGTACCCCAACACAATATTGGCGACAGTCCGGCTGACTTCCGTCTCAAGATACTCGGCCGGCGGCGTCCAGAAAGCGCTACGGCTCAGCACCATATCCAGACACCGCTGTATTTCTTCGGAAGAGCAGCCGCTCAGGATATTGCTCCCGCACTCCAGCGTTTCCGGCCGTTCCGTCACGTCGCGCAAAGTCACCGTGGGCACGCCCATGATGCAGCCTTCCTCCTGCACTGTGCCGCTGTCCGAAAGCAGGGCTTTGGCGTCTTTTTCCAGGCGCACGAAATCAAAAAATCCCGGAGGGTCAAGGAAGACCACTCCCTTGGGAGTCGCAATACCGTTATCGGCAAGCCGCGCGCGGGTATGCGGGTGAAGCGACAGAAGAACCGGCACGGCGTACCGCGCGGCAAGAGCGCCGAAAGCGGCCATGAAGGACGCAAGCCTTTCGGGGATATCCACGTTTTCGGCACGGTGGAGGGTTACCAGGAAATATTCTCCCGCCGTCACGCCCAGCGTCTTGAGTATCTCGCTGGCCTCAACCCACGGGCTGTAATAGTCCATCACTTCCTTGATCGGATTGCCCGTGACGTAAACCCTGTTGGGATGAAACGCCTCACGCAGGAGATGGTCCCGGCTTCTGTTGGTATAGGGCAACAGCACATCCGAGGAATGGTCGATGACCCGGCGATTGACCTCTTCCGGCACCCGGTCGTCGAAGCAGCGGTTGCCCGCCTCCATGTGGTACACCGTAACGCCTTGGCGTTTCGCGATCATGGCGGTCAAGGCCGAATTAGTGTCTCCGAGCACGAGGAATCTGTCAGGCTTTTCCTTGCGGAGAACAGCTTCTGTTTCCCGCAAAATGTTGCCGATCTGGCCCCAGGTCGATTCCGCCCGGGTTTCCAGCGAATAATCCGCCTTGCGTATACCCAGGTCGTCAAAAAAAAGCGTGCTCAACCGGGGATCGTAATTTTGCCCCGTGAATACGACAACATGTTCGCACAGGGAATCCAAAAGCGGAATGACACGCGAAAGCCGGATGATCTCGGGCCGCGTGCCGAGCACGGTCATGACTTTCATGACAGCAGTTCCTCGTCGCTATCGTCGCGGACGTCGCCGACCATGAGCTTGTATTTTTGCAACAACGCCAGCGTGCCCGCGAAATCCATCACATCGTCGTTGGAACCGTAGGAACGGCCTCGCGGCGCATCTGTTTCTTTCCTGAGGGATGCCAGCTCGGGCAGCATCGGTTTGATGGCGTAAAAGTCGCCGCGGTCATAAGCGCGTACGCCCTCTTCCGGCGCGATCATCAATTCGTGAACTTTCTCCCCTGGCCGGATGCCGATGACCTTTACCGGGATATCCCGGTCCCCGATAAGCGCTTTGGCAATATCCGTTATCAAAGCGGCGGCAATTTTCGGCACGTAGGTTTCGCCGGGGGCCGCCCCGGCAACGGCCGTAGCAATGGTGGTCACCGCATGGGAAAGCGGCAGCAGGAAGCGGGTCATGTCTTCGGTAGTGATGGTAACAGGCCCGCCCGCGAGAATCTGTTCATGGAACAATGGAATGACGGAACCGCGCGAGGCAAGAACGTTGCCGTACCGCACGCAGATAAAGCGCGTTTTGGGGGTGGTGACGTTGGCCGCGATGAACATGCGCTCCTGCAAGGCTTTGGTCATGCCCATGGCATTGACGGGCAGGCAGGCCTTGTCCGTTGAAACCCCGACGACCGTTTCCACGGGCAAATCGTTCTCACTGATCGCCCGCACGATGTTGCTCGCGCCGATGACGTTGGTCATGGCCGCTTCCACGGGAAAATACTCGCAGGAAGGAACCTGCTTCAGCGCGGCCGCGTTGATGACGATATCCGCTCCTCTCAAAACAGAACAGAGCGACGCGTAATTTCGCACGTCGCCGATTCGGAACTCAAGCAAACGCCGGAAGTTGTCATAAATAATTTCGTCGGTCGGATTTTTTACCGTCGAATACGCGACCCTCATGTAATGCTGCTTGGCTTCGTCACGGGAAAAAATAATTATTTTCCGGGGAGTCCCATAAGTTCCGGCCAGCAGATGCCGCACGAGGGTTTTACCCAAGGAGCCGGTCCCACCGGTAATGACGAGGTATTTATCCTGAAAAACATTCATACTGCGCTATCTCCCATTACGGCCTGATGTGCCGCGCGCATCGCCCGGATCAATTCCGGCCATTCGGGGGGCACATAGCCGGTAGAGCGGAAAAAGGCGTCGCCCGAAAGCCTTTTGTCTTCTCTAACCGTTGGTTCCGGCTCAATGGATATTTTTTTTCCATATTCGCGGGCAACGAGCTGCAAAAGCTCATACTTGGAAATCGGCCTTCCGGCAACCTGGTAAAGGCCCGTCAGGGCGGGATTGGGCAACACATACTCCCGCAGGATACGCGCATGTTCCGTTACCGGCAGCCCGCTGTATATTGCCTGGGTATACCCTTTGACCGTTCCTTTCTGCGCCAGGAACCATTCCACAAGACTGAGCTTGTTACGCAGCTCGTGCCCAATGATGGACGTGCGAATGGTCAGGGCCGGAGATTCCCGCACTTCCCCGAGAAACTTGCTGAGGCCGTAAATGTCTTTGGCGGATGGCGGATCATCCTCGGTATACGGAGCGCCCTTGGCGCCGTCGAAAACGCAATCCGTGCTGTAGTGGATGAGCCGGATATGCCGCTCGCGACACATTTTCGCCAATAAGTGGGGAAAGCGAGCATTGATTTCAATGCAGGGAAGCGGCAACTTTCCTTCCGGAAGCTGGCGGATAAGGCCGATACAATTGATAAGCACATCAGGATTCACCATGTTAGCTGCCTGTTCGACGGAATCGAACTTGTAGGCATCCACGCCATCAATCAGACGAGCACCAGCATCGGTTGGGAAAAAAGCCCGGATCTTCTTAATGTTTCGAAGTGAGCCGAAAACATCAAGGCTTGGGACGTTGAGTTCTCTATAGAGAGAATTACCCAACATGCCGCCAATACCAAGAATGAGAATGCGCATATATTCCTCAAAATCGTATTTGGCAGTCGCCCTTGGGCTGAGACGTATCAAAACAAAACACTGAAAAGATACCCATGCCCTTAGGAGCCAGCCCGAAACCTCTCAGGACAGCCCGCCATAAAGTATCCGCAGCGCCTCATGAAGCCCAGCGGCATCATCGCCGAGTTCTTCATGATATGCACAAGGCATTGGGCATTGCGTACAATTCGCAATCTCCGGAGGCTTTTTTGTCAAATGCATCGAAAGCGCCTTTTTCCTGAAAAGAATATACTTGTCAGATGTCCATATGGATTGGAAGCTCTGCTTTTTGATGTTACCAAGAACGTAATAACCGAAACAACAGCAAATCACGTCACCATTACTGTTAATCCAGACAAACTTCGTTCCAGTGTAGCAGGGAAGGTCCATCTCATTACGTTTTGCCGTCGATTCCCAGAGATGCTTAAATTCCTCGCCCTTTTGGTCCGTTAACCGCGTTATCGCAGCCGCTACAGAATTGACATGGTCTTCGGACAATGCATACTGCATGGAACATTCATGCGCATTGACTGGCGTATAGTTCACCTTGTCAAGGAGGTATGTCCGCTTGAAAGCCTCAATGGCCTCTATTTCATCCATATTGCCAGGGGTTATCGCGAAACTCGCATAAACAGGCATGGCAAGTCTTTCCTGTTTCCGCGCAGCAATATGTTCAAAGAGGCCGAACAGACGCTTATATCCCTCACGTCCCGCTTTACCATGAATCTGCTCATACCGTTCCGGTACCAGCGAATTTACGCTCAGCACCAAAGTGCCCAAGCCCGCCGAAGCGAGCGCGTCAAACTTCTCCGGCGTCAAAATGGATCCGTTGGAGGTAATGCTGGTGCCTATCCCGTTTTTCGAAGCAAGAGCAACCATCTGAACGATATCCGGGTGCAGCAATGGTTCGCCAATACCGGAAAAGTCAATATGCCGAACGCGCAAAAGTTTCAAATCGCGAATAAGCCGTTCGTAAGTATCTAGCGGCAATAAAAAATTGTTTTTATCTTTTACGAATTCAGGAAGATAGTTTGCATTGATGGCATCCGCATATTCGCCAGGCTTTAAAAGGTAGCTGTGGGTAGAGCAAAAAAAACACTCATATGTACACATATATGATGGTGAAATCATTACATATTCTACAGAGCGGGGTGTGAGAGAGATGTGGTCGCGAAGAGACTCAATTCTATCTTGCAGGGAGTCCAAGGAATTATACTTTCCCATTAACCCGTAGTAGGCATGCTTCAAGCGCCTTTTTATCTTTTGAATGAACAATTTATCCCTCCGTCAGATTTCAGCCCAAACAGACAAAACTTTCACGGTCGAGCTATTCCAGTTCAGGCTTCTGACTCAAGCCCTAAAGAACGTTCTACTATATACTTGGGACGTCTTTTCACTTCGTCGTAAATTCTGGATATATACGCCCCCATAACGCCGACAGCCAAAAATTGCATGCCGGCGAGGAAAAGCACCAGAACACCTAAGGTTGCGACACCGGTGGCGAATTCATACCAATTAAACAACTTGGCGAAGAAAAGAAAAACAGCACCCAATATTGACAAAAATGAGAAAAGAAGGCCAGCGGCGGCTATGGAGTTGAGCAAAAAATCTGAAAACGCGACAATCCCATTAAAGCCGATTTTCAGGCTTCCGGTGATCCGGTTATATTTGCCCTCTCCCCCGGCCCGTGCCAAACGGTTAAAAGGCAGAAGCCGTGTTTTAAAACCGACAAGGGAAGTCAAGCCGCGCAAAAAACCATGGCTTTCGCTCAACCGCATAAGCTCATCGACGACAGTACGATCCAGCAAGCGGAAGTCACCGGTATTACGCGGGATATTTACCGACGCCGTTTTGTTAATAAACCAATAGCCGGCATACGCTACGCATTTTTTTAAAATATTCTCGCCATCCCGTGATATTCTCTGCGGGATAACGACCTTATATCCCTCCTCTCGCCATAACCGGGCCATTTCAACAATAAGCTCCGGGGGGTCCTGCATGTCACAATCAATCGGAATAACGGCGTCACCCTTGGCATAATGCAATCCGGCCCATGTCGCAGCGGGCTGGCCGAACCGGCGTGAAAACCGCAACAGTTTGATACGGGAGTCCGCTGCATGAGCGGCCTCGATCATTTCCTCGGTTCTGTCCGTGCAGGGATCCAAAGCAAAGATGATTTCGTAGTTCTCCGTCACCTTGGGCAAAACATCGCGCATTGATTGCAAAAAAAGCGGCAGCGTCTTTTCCTCGTTATACACGGGAACAACAATTGTCAGCATAAAAGAAACATCCGGAGTAACAACTTCCATAAACAGCTCGTTATTTCAAAAATTAGCATTTATATCGCAAAAAACTATTGTCTTTGAAGCAAAAAGTGTCCAGATAAAAACGACAAAAATACTTACACATTTGGCAAACAAAGGGTAAAACCCGACCATACCCACCAGGACATGAACAACGGCTTGCGTTATCGCTAAAGACACAAAACAAACAAAAAAATATACGATAATACGCTTTGCCGCTCCCAATTTAAACTTTTTAATATGATAAAAAACATATCTGGATGTAATTGCATAATTTGTGAAGACAGCAACAACAAAAGACAATGAGATAATTACATAAAGTTGAAATGGACTTGTCAAGTACAGTGTCTGAAAAACAGCAAGGTCAACAAGCGTTGTAATAGCTCCACTGCATATTTGGCGAATCCCGATGGAAAATGTGCTAGTTATATCTCCTTTCAGCAAAATCGGATTGATAAAAACGGCAAGTCGCTCTCTCACGGCAAAAAACCTATTCGCTCCGCCAATTCGCGCAAACCTTGCGGTGAGCCTATTTCATAAAATCGTTCAAAAACTTCATATCCGGCCAAGTGCCCTCTTTCAAGCAATACGCGATATAGGTCCGCAAGGTCATATTTCGTTCCCGCAGGAATACAGTACTCAAGATCATTCGCCGTAAGAATGCCCAAGCCGTAATCAATATGCTGCATTCTCGGATTTTTTTCTTTTTTATCGTAACGGACAATGATCCCGTTCTCAAATATGACGTTGCTTGCGTCGAACCGTCCCTCATTGCGAAAAACCGTCATCAGGGCGGGTTTGCCGCTCTCTCTGAAAGCCGCCTGCACCGTGGCGAAATCACAGGGCAAATAGGAGTCTCCGTACAAAACAAAAAAAGATTCGCCAAACAGAGGAAGCGCACGGCGGAGAGCGCCGCCCGTTCCCAATAGTTCAGGGCCGTCATATGAGTAGGAAACGCTCAACCCGAACTGGGAACCGTCGCCCACGGCCGACTCGATCTGTCCCCCTAAATAGCCAAGACAGAAGACAACCCGTGTAATTCCTCGCCGTTGCAACAAGCGGAGCTGGTGATAAACAAAGGGCTCGCCGGCGACATCCAAAAGAGACTTAGGGATGGTTTCGGTAGCGGGGCGCATCCGCGTGGCCAGGCCGCCGGCAAGTATTGCAACAGTTAACATGGCGCCACATCACAGCATGGTTTTGGTGCCGTCAAAATCAAACCTGAAGCGGACTTCCTCCAGCCCCGCGCCGCACATGGCCCGCCGAAGCTTGACCGTATCATCAGCGAGGAACATCAGGAATCCGCCGCCGCCCGCGCCGACAAGTTTGCCGCCGAGAGCGCCATTGCGCATGCCTAGATCGTACCAGGCATCGATTTCCGGGTTACTCATGCCGCCTGAACGCTTTTTTTTATGCTCCCAATGCTCGTGCATGAGACACCCAAATCCCTCCAAATCGCTATTTTCGAGCGCATCCTTACATCGGCGGCCCAACTCTTTAACATAATGCAGATTCCGCAGCATATCCTGATCGCTTTTTTGCGATCTGACATTCTGGTCTTTCAAAATAGACCCGGCACTCCTTGAAAAACCGGTAAAAAATAACAGGAGCTTGTCTTCAAGGTCGCATATCGTCTGAAAAGGCACGTTCAAGGGCTGCGCAGAGACGGTGTCATCCGCGTGGAAGGTAAAGCATGTCAAACCGCCATACGCTGCAATATACTGGTCCTGTTTACCTATGGGCTCGCCAAGACGGTCAATTTCTATATGGCAGGCCATTTCTGCCAATTCGCCGGGCAAAAGCAGTTGCCTGCGGTGTGTATGCAGGGCCTTGAGCAGAGCCGTGGTAAAACTCCCGGACGACCCCAACCCTGTACCAGCAGGGATATCCGCCAAGGTGGTGATTTCGATCTGCGGCGTTCGCAATTGCTGCATGATCAGGGCTTCACGGATAATCTTGTGCTGCACTTCATCAACTGTTTTAACATTCTCTAGTTGGGAATATTTCAAATATATTCCCGGTGTAAACGGCCGCATCACGGTGACATAGACATATTTATCTATCGCCCCTGCTATAAGAAACCCCTCATGGGAGCGGTAATAGGATGGCAGATCCGTCCCTCCACCGCCGAGGGTAATGCGAAGCGGGCTACGGGCTATGATCATGCCGAGGCTCCTTGTGCATAAAGGGCGTCCACAACAGTCAGGTTGGCGATCGCATCCGCGATGTCGCCCACAGGCTGTCGGTCGTTTTGAATTGCATCAACCAGTTCGTGCATTTCCAACGCCCAGGACGAGTCAGGAAAAGGGTATTGCCATATGGTTGTTTCTGGCGGGCCCATGCCCGGCAGCATTTTGTAAAAAGCCAGTTGCTCAAGCCCATAGCTGCCGCCTAGACCGTCAATCTGCAACTTCCCGTCCTTCCCGTATATCTCAAGGCAGAACATGTTTTTCCACTCGGTCCAACTGGCATGCAAATGCGCGCATTGTCCTTTCGCGGTGAGCAAGGTCAAAAAACAGTTGTCTTCGACCTCTCCTCTCCAAAAATAGCGAGGAAGAACTCCGCGAACCTCGGTAAATTCGCCGAGAAACCAGCGAGAAAGATCAATAAGATGGGTGCCTTGATCCAGTAGTTCGCCGCCACCGGAAAGGCTTTTGCTGAACCGCCACTCCTTGTCGTATCCCGGTCTTCCGCCATGCCCGTACCGCCCACGGACAAAGAGTATTTCACCGACCGCGCCCTGGTCCACCAGTTCCTTGGCCTTCCAAATGGCTGGGTGAAAGCGATGATTGAAGCCGACCTTAATCTTGAGATTCTTTTCCTTCGCCAGTGCGGCGACATCCGCGAGTTCACCGGCAGTGCGGGCACCAGGCTTTTCCAATAGCACATGCTTCCCAGCCCTGATGGCCTCAAGCGCAAGCGGAGCCAATTGATTATGGGTAACGGCTATAACAACGATATCGGCATCCGAGGCGAAAACCCCTGCGGCATCGTCAAAAGATTGCCCGCCATAGCGCGCGCACAACGCTTGCGCCCGGGTATAGTCCACGTCGGCGGCGGCCACCAAGGTCAGCTCAGGCATAGCCGCCGTCCGCTTGGCGCCTATAAGGCCGCATCCGATAATGCCCAATTTCATACATCACCCCAATCATGGCCTCGGTCTCGTCCGGTAATGCGGCGAAGGGTATACATATCCGAACTTTCAAGCTCGGATAGATGGTTCGGCCATTCCCGCCATTTGTCCCACTGGGCGCTTATCAGACGTCCGGTGATGCCTCTGCTTGCGTCTGAGGCAAGAAAAACGGCGAGTTCCGCCCCCAAAGAAAGCGGCGTTGTTTTACCACTTTCTTTGGCAGCAATCATTTTGTCGTAAAAATCTTTTCCGGCGGCATCCGGTCCTGCATCAACAACCTCTTGCAGCAAACGGGTATCAAGCAAACCCGGCGCAATGGAATTTACGTCAATGCCATACTCGGCAAGCTCTTTGGCCAAACTCTCGACAAAACGCACAACAGCGGCCTTGCTCGCCGCATACGCGGTGAAGTTGGGCATGGGATTGGTGGCGCCCCCTCCGGAAATTTGGATGATTTTCCCTTCCCGCTTTTTTTTGAAATGCGGAATCAGGGCGCGGCACATCAAGACAGACCCGCCTAAGTTGATGGCCAACGCCTGCTGCCATTCATTCCAGTCCACAGATTCGATCGGGCCTACCGGTCCATAAATACCGGCGTTATTTATCAAAAAATGCATATCACCGAACGTCTCCAAGGCGGTACGGCAAAAACGCTCCACGTGATCCTGGTTTGAAACATCTGCCTGAAGTGCCAGGATCGCTTGCTGTGGGGATGCTTCATGTTGAAGTTCTGCAACGGCTGCATCCAGCGCGGCACTATTCCGAGCGCATAGCGCCAAGCCACTAACCCCAGCGCGAAGACAAAGCCGGGCTATTTCCAATCCAAGTCCCTGATTTGCGCCTGTAACTATTCCAAATTTACCTTGCAAAAGATGTGGCATCACGCCCCCTTAAATACCGTATTACTATTGATTTGTGCTGCCAACCGCATAGTATGTGGAAACCTTGTCGGCCCAGCCCAGGAGAAATCGATCTGCATCAATCACGGCAAGGTTCGGGTTTTTGGAAAAAACCATCTCCGGGGCAATATTTCTATATTCCGGCCATGCCGTTCCGACAACCAACACCTGTGCCCGTGCCACGGCGGAAATGGGATCGGTGTGCCGCTGAATCAGAGGCCCCCAGTTTGCAGGCAGCTGGGGGACGGCCGGGTCATGCACATGGACATTTGCACCCTGCCCACAAAGATACTCAACTAACTCCACGGCGGCGGAACGGCGCAAGGTATCTGTTCCCGCCTTGTAAGTTAACCCCCAGACTGCAATATGGACACCCGTAAGTTTCGGAAACAGTGTTGCAAGTTTTATTTTTACCCAAGACTTGTGCGCGTCATTGCTCACCTTTACGGAATGCAACAAAGGAACTTGCAATTGGTTAATCTGGGCCACAGTTCCCAAAAAAGCAATATCCCGGGCAAGAGTTCCACCCGCGAAAGCCGCTCCCGGCGACAAGTAGGCTTTTGGACCGATACGCTGCTCTGTCTTCAGCCCCCGCTCAACCTCTTTGGCGTCTGCTCCGGTTGCTTCACAAAGACAAGCAATCTCGTTCGCAAAAACAACTGATGTAGCCAAAAAAGCATTAATGGCATGTTTGGTCATCTCCGCCGACTCTGTCCGCATCCACTCCAGTTGCGAAGAAATCGGCGAAAGCAGACGTTCGAGAACGTTTCGGGCAGAAATGTCACGACAGCCAACAATAATTCTGTCTGGTTCCAAAAATACTTTCAACGCATTGCCCAAGCGCAGGTTCTCAGGCGAACAGGCGAAAAACACGTCCTTTGCTTGCCGAATACGGAAGCTTTCCTCTTCAAGGCGGCTAATGGAACCAACAGGGAGCTGCGAAGAAACCAACACCACGGCACCGGGACGGAGGCAAGAAATTGAAGAAAGAACAGAGGCAATCACAGCATCTACATCGGCAACGTCATCTTCGTCCACGGGAGTGTCGTACGTTACCCATAAAACATCGGCATGGGCAAGAGCCACTTCCCGTGAAATCGTAAAAGAAAGATGCCCCGCATCAAGCCCTTGGCGCAATAGGTCGTCAAGGCCCGGCTCCATCACCGGCGCGCGCCCTTGAGCCAGCAATGCAGCCGTGTCCGGTGTTTCGTCAAGCCCCACAACGTGAAACCCCAAAGAGGCCAAGGCTGCCGCAGTCACGCTGCCCAAATGCCACAAGCCTTGCACACAAACAGTCATATTGCCCAGCTTCATGCCAAAATGCCCTCACCGCGTTTTACCAATGTCATGCCCAAAAAGAGATTGAAAGAGACCGATGGGAACACTGAGGGAAACCAGCGATTATGGATCGGAGCAAAGTACAAAAAAAGCTCTTCCAAAATTTCTTCAGGAAAGTTTATGTGCTGCGACTGTATAAACCAGTCGTAGCTTTGTCCGTATCTTTTTTCAAAATGTCGCCGAGCCGATATATTCCGCGCAATCCGGGTGGCAAGACCGCCCTCGCAGGGGATGACGACTGAAAACTGCCCTCCCGCACGAAGCAGACGGTACGCTTCTCGAACGGCCGCCGGGAGGTTGGGCAAATGCTCCAGAACGTGTATCGCCAAAATACGA
Source organism: uncultured delta proteobacterium (assembly GCA_900079685.1). Lineage (NCBI taxonomy): Bacteria > Deltaproteobacteria > uncultured delta proteobacterium. The sequence goes on along the minus strand of LT599020.1, from coordinate 82,379 downwards.
TCAAAAAAGCCGTCCTCAAATTGTAGGAAACCTTTCTGGCAATCTCCCGGCACTACATTCACTCCGGGATAGTCCATCTTTATGCGCTTGCAGAGCTCGGGCAACAGTTCGTTGCAATAATATTCCTGCTCAGTGTATCGCTCATATTTGAGATGGGCTGCAAGTCCGGCTCCAAGCTCCAACGTACGACAACCCGGCGAAAACGAACGGAGAGGATATTTATGGTTAAAACCCTCAACAAACCCGTACCATTTCGTCTGCATGGCATCCAGGTGCGCCGCCATAAACTCGGCACTGATCCGTTCCTGCTCGGCCGTCAATTCCGGCAAACGCTTGGGCCATTTCGACATGCCTGCCTCCAGCACCTTTACGCATTGCGCGCGGAAAAAACCCAATCATTCCGCAGCAGCCATTGCACAGTCAAGCCCACTGCATCCCGGATAGACACTTTCGGCTCCCAACCAAGCGCACGGATACGGGCCGTATCCAGCCAAATAAACGGACTGTCTCCCACCCACCCTCTTTCACCGCCGCTGTATTCCAGGCGTGGGCGTACCCGCATTTCTCTTGTAATCACGGCAATGGAATCATTCACTTCCACGTAATCGTCAACACCGAGGTTAAAAATATTAACCTTGGCCGTGCCCTGGATGACAGCAAGCAACATGGCGTCAATGCAATCCTGTACATACATATACGACTTGCGCTGGCGCCCATTGCCGAGGACCGGAAGCACAGAGGAGTCCGCAAGAAGCTTTTGACAAAAATCAAAAACATGGCCGTGAGTATAGCGTTCCCCAAGAACTGAAACGAACCGGAAAATATACCCAGAAAAACCGAATCCCTCGCAATATGCCTGGATAAGAGCTTCGCATGCCAGCTTTGAAGCTCCATATAGGGAAGTTTGGATGGGAAAGGGAGCATTCTCCGGCGTGGGATGCACCTCTGGTTCGCCGTAAATTGAGCCGGTAGATGAAAAGGCTATCTTCTTTACGTTGTTGGCGCGCATCGCTTCCAGAACATTATGCGTAGCAATGGTATTTTGCTCCAAATCCTTGCGGGGATGCTCCAGACCGAAGCGCACATCAGCGTTGGCCGCTAAATGCCACACCATTGCCGCCCCGGCCATGGTTTTCACCAAAACGTCCAGATCAAGAAGGTCGGCTTCAACAAGAGTGAAGCGGTCACTGCGCGAAGCGTCGGCCAAGAATGCGCGCTGTCCGGTAGAGAGGTTATCAAAAACAATGACCCGGTGGCCCTCAACCAGCAATCTGTCTGCCAGCGTTGACCCGATAAAGCCCGCGCCGCCGGTGATAAAATGTGTTGTTTGCATGATCCTTGCCCTTCTTTTCATTGCCCGTCGCCGGTCCACCCAGATGCCGGAATAACGTGAAGCTCAAAAACACCCGCAGTGTTTTCCCTGGCAACGATATAGTCGGTTATTTCCCGCTTGGGAATCGGAGGATAGGTATACCCCCCATGATTCTGCTGCGTTTTCCGCTGCTCGGAGTAATAGTAGGGAATCCCGGCATATGTCAGCTTCTGCTTGATATATTGATGATAAAACGGATTGTCCTGATCCACTATGCACACGTTGCTACGGGGGGAAAACGAAGAAATATCCAATTGCCAACGATAGTCTTTTTTGTTCTTTTTTCCTTGAATGGAAGGATATGATCTGGCGTCATATCCAATACCTTGCGCCGCAATAGCGGAAACAGGCCTGGCTATAAGCCCGAAAGAGAGATGCCCAACAAGGATAATCAGCGCAAGAACATACCAGGACCGGCGCATGTTACTGTTTTCTCGCCAAAAATTTTTGGCTGCAAGGGGGGCAAGAAGGAAAAACAAAAAGTACGGAGCAACAAACGAAAGAGCTTTCCCGAGAGGCCAAAAATTCCTTGATGCAAGATAATACACCATAGGGACGCAGGCGCTGATGCACAGCATCCGCAAAAAGACAAGAAGCACAGGCTCATCGGGAGACGGGCGCCTGAATAAAGCGGAAAATCGGTGCATGGCGGCAAGGGCGAATAACGCAACCGCAGCAACCCAAGGGATCACAATAAGGCGCGGCAACGTATACTGCGGGGTGATGAAATACATGCCCAACACTGAAGGGACCACTTGCAGAGCTCGCAAAATCTTTTTGGGCGCGCCATGTAGCCCCCACCAGTAATTGTCAAAATACTGCCACCAATCAACAACGTTCAGGGCAGATCCACGGATTTGATTGTACGCTGTCGACATCACCGTGGAGAACGCGGGTGAGAATAGCAGCACCATGCCGGCTGGCAACAGGAGCAGCGCAACGCACAGGTTCCGGGAAAACCGTATTCGTTGTCGGCAGATTACCAGCAGCAAGATGGTGGCAAGCCCCAATACACAGGCATGGAGCCCTGCGGATTCGGGATAAAAAACCATGCCGCCAGCCCCCAAAACCATGAGGGACGGGTATGCGGGCCTGCCTATGTCCATGTTGGAAAGGCCCAGCCGGTATGCCAACCACGCCATATAAAGAAATGTGATAGCGACCAGGGGCGCGACGGAAGCCAGCTGACTCCAGGCGTTTATATCGAAAACATACTGTCCCCAAAAGCCGATGGTCACTGCCAGCGGGGGCAGGATGCGGAGCCACAATGAAGGAATGTCCGACTCTTTGCGCGCGTGAAGGATCAGCTGCCAGGCGAAATAAATAGAAGAGTACGAAACAGCCCATAAGGCCATTAAATATAAATAGACCGCCAGATGAAGGTTGGGGATCCCGCTGCAAAGCAATCCTGCCAAAACCTGCGAAACCCCAGGTCGCACCAACAGGATCGACCTCCCTTCAAGAAACAGGTCTTTTCCCGCGTACCATGAGAGGTCGCTTGCGGGCCAGGGATACGCATCCAGAGGATTGCCCCATACGGTCAGAGCCATATGGATGTAGTTGAAATGATCCCAATAATTTCCCCTGAACACATAGTATTGTTCACCATTTATCCAGGCGGGCAAAGCCAAAAAACAGAAAACGGCGGCAACACTCAAAAAAATATACAATTTCTGAACAAATACCTTTTTATACAAAAGGAATACGACAGCCAAACCTGTCAGCACAATCAAGATGCATTGGATGGTCTGCGCCGCTAATCCCAAAGGTTCATAGCATGCGTTGTGCACAAGAACTGTGAGACAGAGCCCAAGAGGTACCGCAATCCAATCCAACACCTCCGAACAGCCGAAGGCTCTCAGGAAAGCCACCCCGAGAGCCCACAGCGAAAATAAAAACAACAGTAAAACGCCGAATTCGAACACGAACTACCTCAACGTATTATAACGAAAAACCCGCCTGTATCGCGTCGTTACGGAACATTTTGACCGTATCAAGTGAAAAGTCTTCCAACTCTTTTCCAAGATTGCCCAACTTGCCAAGAATGTCGTTGGTCACGGTAATAATCTGACACCCAATGGCATTTGCCTGGATGATATTAAGAAGTTCACGCGGACTGGCCCAAATAAGCTCGAGCTGCGGATACGGCGCAAGCATGGCGACGGCCGCGCTCATAACGGGAACGGGATCACGGCCCGTGTCCGCGATGCGCCCCGCAAAGACGGAAACATATGCGGAAGGTCCGTCGGAAAGAGCGGCGGCGACGTCACGCACCTGTCCCAACGTCATGAGCGCAGTCACGTTTTGTTTTACTCCCGCAGCGGCAAGGCGTTTGATCAAAGGACAAGCTGACTCGCCCTTCGTGTTCGTCACCGGAATCTTCACATAGACGTTATCGCCCCACTCACTGATGATGCGTGCCTGCTGCTCCATTTCATCAAAATCATCTGAAAAAACCTCAAAAGACAGCGGCCTGTCGGGAACAGCCTGGACCACATCTTTAGCAAATCCGGCATAATCGGTAATCCCGGCCTTTTTCATGAGTGTGGGGTTGGTGGTGAAACCCTTTATCCAGGGTTTTGCGTACATTGCAAGAATTCCGGCCTTGTCTGCACCATCAGCAAATATCTTAACATTCAAGCTGTTCATAATACATTCTCTTTGTTTCCCGACATCGCGACATACTCCGCTGCATCGGTGAGTGTTTTGCACACTACTGTAAAGGATGGGATTTTCTGCCCAAGTATTTCGGGATTTGGGATAAACACTGTCTGGCAGCCCGCCGCAAATCCGGCCTCCATATCACTTGCTCGATCTCCGATCATGATGCTCGCTCGCAGATTAATACCCCATTTTGCCGCTGCATCCAAAAGCATTCCGGGTTTGGGCTTGCGACACGCGCAATGGTCGTCGTTGTCATGGGTGCACATAAAAAGGTCATCAAGGGCCAGCGCGGCAGCAACCTTTTCATTCATGGCCGCGACATTTTCCAGAGTACGAGAGCCTCTGGCAACATCTGGCTGATTTGTAACGCAAATACATAAATAACCGGCTCGACGCATCCGTTCTATTGCCTCTTTCGCGCCGGGGGTCAACACCAAGCTCGCCGCATCCGCAGGGGGAAAACTTTTTCCATTCCGAATAACGGCAACATTCAGAACCCCGTCCCGATCGAGAAAAACCGCCTTGCAGGTCATTAGAGAACGGATTCCCATTTGGTAGGCGCCATTTTCAGCTTCGGGTGCGATACCAGTAAGTGGCAAATGTACGAATGGCAAGACTCTGTATGAGGAGTGACGTGAGCAGGGTTCACAGTGGGAACCACAACAACCACATCAGCTTGTTTGGCTGTATATCCGCCGTCTTTCCCGACTATTCCGGTAACTGCCGCCCCGATCGCTTTAGCATAGTCGATAGCATGCACAAGGTTGGAGCTAATGTTACGTTCGGCGTCCCCTCCTCCTACGGACAAAATCAGCAGTCCATCGTTGCTGGCCAAGCGTGATCCCTGCAGCCATGCGGCAAACACACTCTGAGGTAGGCTGGAAAAAACGGACGCCATAGTTCATATCCATATGAGGAGGTTCTATGACGAAAACACCACGAGGACGTTATTCACAGGAATTGAGGCAGCAAGCCGTCACCATGGCGGTTGAGGATGGCTTCGGCGTAACGGAAACAGCGCGAAGGTTGTCTGTTCCTATGAAAACTTTAGCGAATTGGGTTACGCAGTACCGACTGGACAAGCACGAGTTCGCCTTGAAGCCGGGCGTGAGTGAGCAGGATGCGGAGTTGGCGCGGTTGAAGAAAGAAAACGCCCTGCTGCGTATGGAGCGCGACATTCTAAAAAAAGCGGCGGCGTACTTTGCCAAAGAGTCGCTGTGAGGTACGCCGCAGTCAGTGCTTTGCGACACCGATATCCTGTCCGTTTTATTTGCCTGGTTTTGCACGCATCTGTCAGTGGATACTACGCCTGGCTCAAACGCGACGCTGCCCCATCAAACAAGACAACTCGTCTGGAGGCCGAGGTTCTGGCTGCCCACCAGAGAACACGCGGCACATACGGCGCGGAGCGGTTGCACCGGGAACTCGTGGCAAGCGGTTGTGCCGTCAGCCTCTGGAAGGTCAAGCAGCTCCGCCGTGAACTGGGCCTCGTCTGTAAGCGCAAACGACGGGTTATCCGCACCACGGAGTCAAATCACGCGTTGCCGGTCGCTTCCAATCTTCTGAACCGTGACTTCACGCCGGGCGAACACAACCGCGTGTGGGTGAGTGACATAACCTATATCCCCACACGGCAGGGCTGGGTATATCTTGCCGGAATCAAAGATTTACACAGCCGGGAAATTGTCGGCTTCAGCCTGGCTGAGCGTATGGATACCGGGCTTGTCTTGGCTGCATTGATGAAGGCGGTGCGTTTCCACCGCCCACCTGTGGGACTGATTCTGCATTCGGATCGCGGCAGCCAGTATTGCAGCGCAGCTTATCAGAAAAAGCTCCACGCATATGGTCTGATCTGTTCCATGAGCAAAAAAGGGGATTGTTACGACAACGCCCCCATGGAGAGCTTCTGGGGCTTATTGAAGAATGAGTTGGTCCATCGCAAAAGCTACAGATCACAGGCAGAAGCAATTACAGATGTGACAGAGTATATTGAGGTTTTTTATAATCGACAAAGACGCCAGGCAGCACTTGGCTATCTCTCACCGGCGGCGTTTGTCAGAAGCGGGATGATGAAACCAAAGCTGCCGATTGCCGCTTAACATGGCGTTCGAATTTGACGACCTACCTCACTCTCCCACCCGTCATCGTTTGTCCTGGCGGTCAGTTCTGATACATTGTCTACCGGAGAGTATGCCTCAAATCCGGCCAGCTTTCTAAAATCATTAACGGCATGGGAAGCTGACCCTGCGGAACCGCCAACTCCCAAGATAAAAAGTCTCCCTCCTCCATTCCTTACATCCGCAAGCCTTGATGCCATATCCTCAATGGCTTGACTGTCTAAAATTTTAAATATTTCAGCAACTTCTTTAAAAAAATCTTGAGTAAACATTTTAGCATCCTATCTTGGGTAGGCTATTGCCAAATTCATTACCCGGCAACTCCAGTACAAACCCAGAAAAATTGTCTCCCGCATAGCGGCCGATAGAGATTATCAATGAAACATTACGAAGGCAAGTACGTAACCGCGTGCCTTCAGTATCCCTTTTTTTCTGAAGGCTGATATTCCGCAAACAAAAAACCGCCATCCTATGAAACAAGCCCGGAATAAAGAGCCACAACTTTTGAGGTTATAACAGACCTGTCCGCAATAATTGCCACCTTTTCTCTGTTGGCACGCAAAATAGACTCCTTCCCCTGGGGAGCAAAAGCCCTGGTTATAGCCCTAGCTATCTCTTCCGGGTAAAGATTGTGCGCATAAAAAACATTCTCCTCTTCTGCAAAATGGGGCCTAATGCTGTCCAGAGGGGAAACCACAGGAACAACTCCTGCGGCCATCGCCTCATAGAGGCTGTTGGGAATACCATCAACCAATGACGGTGCCAGCAAAACTTTTGCCTGCCGCAAGAGGTACAACATATCTTCACGAGGGATGCGTTCCATAATCGAAATATTGTGTTGCATCGCATCCGGCAACAGGCGGACATGGTCGCGCACCTCTTTATCGGCAGCGGCAAAAACACAACGCACTGGAGCTATGACATCCCATGCAAGCCGTAACCCTTCCAGCACGGGCAGGGCTTTTGACCAGGGAGATTCATAGGCCTTCGGCCACACGAGCAAATTTTCCCTCTTTTCCCAAGGCAGAAGGGGGACAAATGCGTCAAGGTCTATCCCGCCCGTACCCGGGACAAAAGGCAACAGGGAGGAACGGTGGTATGAAATTCCCATCGCATCGAAGATCCGGTAATTTTCCAAGTTATCACAGAGAACGACAGAAGCCTGCGGCAACAGACGGTGGAATAACTCTTGCCAAACAGGGTCCTTATGGGTGTAGGCCACGTCGGAGCCGCCCCTGGTTTGCAAAACCCAACGTCGCCCCTTGCGCCATGATTCCGGAAGGCTTTCATACAGCAAAGCTGCTGGAGTGAAGCCAAACGTATGAACAATTTGCGGGTTGAATTGCCGCAGGCTTTTTACTAAACCGTGAAACTCCACTTCCGGGGTTCCATAGGCATAGACCGGACGAATAGAGTCGGCCCAGGTTTTATAACGTATCCGCAACAAGCGGCGAAAACACCGCATGGCAAGGGAGGATCCGGCAGGTGCGCCGCGTCGGACGAAAATATCTACTGTGTCCGGCATCGCAGCCAAGCTGACGCCCTGTGCAATGAATTGCCCGGAGGATAGCAACAGCCGAATCCAGCTTTGGGCGTGTGAGCTGTGAAGCTCACCAACGAACAAGATGCGGATTGGATCAGGCATCAAGTACCTCTTGTGCCCATAATTCCGCCATGAGCAAAAGCCAGGGCTGAACCCACGTGCACCGTCCTTCCATGAACGACCTCTTAACCCTCGTAACGGCTCCGGGCTCAAAAAATCCTCGCTTCCGGACAACTGTTTCGCTGAGTAGGTAATCCATCTGAGGAAAAAGCCCCCCCCGCAGCCAGCCATCAAACGGTAACGTAAACCCGCGCTTGGCTCTGAGCATAAAACCAGCAGGCAAAGCCGGTTCCGCCATGGCAAGCAGAAGCCGCTTCACGCCTGTGGCGGCATAGGACCCTTCTGGTGCAACATCACTTCCAGTGCCTACTTTCATATGTGGTGGCAAGGAAAGGGCGAAGTCCAGCAAATCTTCGTCCAGCAAGGGTACCCGAACTTCAAGGCTATGCCACATAGTCGCGTTGTCTATATCCGCAAGAAGTTGGTCTCTGGTGTATCCTTGGAGCACAAGCCCAGTTACACGAGTCAACGCCTCTTCCGTCTCCAAGGGGTCAGACCTTTGGTTGGGCTTCCTGGTACCATGGCAGAGCAACTCCGCTTCCTGCGCTGAGAATATCCGGTATTGCTGATCGAAAACGTCAAGAAAGGTTTCCCCCCGCAAGCTCCGGGGCAATTTGCGCCACCAAGCGGCGTTTTCCCACTCCCGCATCGCGCCAAACCAAGGATATCCCGCAAATAACTCGTCGCCGCCAGTTCCGGAGACTGCTACCGTCAACTCATTACGCACCGCTTTTGCTATAAACCAGGAGTTAACTCCATCCACAGTAGGGTGATCGAGCCCTTTTGCAACAGCACGCAAATCTTCAGCCACTTCTGATTGTCGGACAACAACCTTTGTATGCCTCACCCCAAGGTGGCGAGCCACCTCAACAGCATCGTCTGTTTCATCATCACTGGCTGTCTCAAGACCGCTTTCAAATCCAACAGAAAACGTGCTCACATTACTGTGGCGCTGAGCCATCAAAGCGACCAGTAATGAAGAATCAACGCCTCCCGAAAGGAATGCGCCAAGCGGCACATCAGCAATGAGCTGCCGTTCAAGCGCTGTCTCAACATACCTGCGCCCCAAGGCAAGAACCTCTTCCCAATGCATACCGGTTAGGTTTATTTTACCGGCCTTCAATGTGGAAAACTGTGAAAAAATCGGAGAAGCGCCTTCCCGGAGTGACATACATTGTCCTGGGAGCAACCAAAGCACATCGGCAAGGATGGATGCAGGCTGCGAGACAGAACCTCTCTCAAGAAGACAGCGCAAGGCGTTGCGGGAAAGCTCACGCGAGACAAGGCCAGAAGCCAGAAGCCCTTTCAACTCGGAAGCGAAAATGATACCGCCTTGCACGGCAGAAAACAAAAACGGTTTGATCCCCAAAGGATCCCTGGCACAAAAAAAAGTTTTTTCTCGTTTGTCCCACAGGGCGAAGGCATACATGCCTCGCAAGCGGGCCAGACAATCTCGCCCATACCGCAAATACAGTTTCAAAAGAACTTCAGTGTCGCTAGCACTTTTGAAAACGTCGCCACCTTCCTCCAGTCGACGGCGTTCCTCAAGAAAATTATACAGCTCGCCGTTGAAAATAAGGGTTACGCCCGATTCCGTCATGGGCTGGGAAGCGGCATTGGTTGTGTCGATAACGGCCAGACGGTTGTGGCCGAGCGTGCATGGTCCACAGGAGAATATCCCACTGCTGTCAGGACCGCGATGCCGCATGGCCTTGAGCATCTGCGCCGTGGCAACTTCTGCGTCTTCATGGGAGAAAAAAGAAGAAAAAATACCGGCTATACCACACATCAGGCAGTCTCTCCCACTTGTGGCCTACGCGCGGAAGCTTCGACACCGTTTCCCGCGTACTCGCACCTCTCTACAACGAACCCGAGCCCTTCAAGTGTTTTGCGGATGTCACTGGTCGTCCGAAGGTGCTTGTACATGTCCGTCAAATAATCATACATATCAAGAAATGCCCACTCTCTCAAAGCTTCCGATGAAAGTTGGGGATATGCCTCCTGGTAGTCGACCAAAGGCGAAGCAACGCACAGCCATCGGTATATGCGGCTCCAAAAACGTTTGCGTCTCAATGCATACAATTTTACATGGAGCGGCCACAACCATTTCCGTAATTTACTGCAAACGGGCAAACGAAACGTCAGTGGCATGCACATCAAAAAGCATCTGAATACCCGGCGTGTAAAAAACATGGGGTAGTCCGGCGCGTAGTGACCAATGAAAAGCCGTCCACCGGGTTTGACCATTACAGCGAGGGCGGCAATCGTCTCTTCCGGGTTGGGCGTCTGTTGCACCACGCCAATGCAGACGACTACATCGAAAGAACCCGATTTGAACGGCATGGCAAGGATGCTTGCCTGGCAGACGTGGTGATCCGGGAAAAAAATGCAGTTTTCCCTAGCCGCAACTACCGCAGAGGACAAATCAAAGGAATACAATGAGGCCCCTGCCTGTAGCATGACCTCGCTGAAACGCCCAATGCCACAACCCGCCTCCAGAACCTTTTTCCCGTGCAACTGATCCAGACTGCCCAAAATTCGTGTCAGACGGTCACGACTGACGGTGGTACCGCTCCAAGAATCCAATTGTGTTTTGCGAAGCGTCGTCCACAGGTTCTCGGAAGGCGAGGCGTGTGGCCCTTCTGGAACAAAACGGGGAACGCCGTCCTGAACGGGGAACGTGCAATTCCGTCCGCACAATAACCATCCCCCCCTTTCGTCCGCCATGAGGGCCACCCCATGTCGCGGGCAGACGTATTCCCCGACCAAACAAGTTTTAGGATGGTCCGGGATGAGGACATCGGAAGCCATCCTTTCCAGCATTGTAGCGAGGGTCCGTGTCGTTTGTTTAATGGAATACTTTTGCGCGACATCGGGATCAGGAACGAGACTGGACAACGTTCCTTCGGTTTTGCGCGCCGCGAGATAGCGTAGCACCTCCACTTGCGCGGTAACGTCAAGGGGATCGACGCATATGCCGCCGACTTCCGAGAGAAGGTCGGCAGAGCTTCCATTGGCTGGCGTGAGCGCGAGAATAGGGATTCCCAAGGGGAGGTAGTCTATCAACTTGCTTGGAAGGAAAACACTTTCCTGGGCCGGAGCGTCACACACTAGCAGCACATCCGCTTCTTGCGCAATGCGTTCGGCGACTTCCGGTGTTGTGGGGGGGATGAATTCCACCGCATCCTTCACTATTGCCGCCCGTTGCATAAAAGCGGCATCCACTGGACCGACGAAACTGAGGAGGCAGACCTTGCCGGAAGCGTCGACCGTTGCCAAAGAATCAAGCAGCGCATAGGGAACGCGCTTGCCGTAAATGCCTCCGGCATGCACAAGATGCAACGGCCCCTCGCGCCTTGATGGAGCCATCAGAATAGGCCCTTCAAAGCCGTGGGGAACGACAATGCACTTCTTAAGCCAGGAGGATGGATACTTTTTCATAACCAGGTCTTGAGTCCGCGCCGTGGTAAAAACGAGGGCGTCAGCCTTCTCCGCCACCTGGCATTCCAGAAAAAATTCCCGCTCTCCCGGAGACTCGTAAGGATTGTCCGTCCAGGGATCGCTGAAATGTGCAACCCAAGGCAAGGAAGGGAAAGAGTACTTGATTTTGAGGCCAACGATATGATCGGAAAAGGGTTGAGCAAAGGTGACAAAAACGTGGGGAGCAGTCTGTCTAATCCTGTCCGCAACAGCTAAAAAAGCGGCGTCAATCCACAAAGCGGGCGCATTGCCCATTCCATATGGCGCATAGTGGATGGCAAAACTGTCTTTATATTTTTCAGCCAACGATCGCCCCCAGGTGAACTGGGCACGCTCAGATTCCGGCAGATCGCCCGCAATGACCTCAGCCTGCCACCCGAAAGATTTAAGCGCAGCAAGGGAGCGGGAAACGTTGATAGCCCTGGGGGTCACCATGGGAGGCATACACCAGGAGAGGGCAAGAAGGCGCTTGCTCATGCTTGCCACCGCCTGGCCCAGCATTCTAGGATCAGAAGATTCCACAGGCGGTGTTTGTCCAGAATGTGCGCGTCAGGGGCCACCCCGGTAGACACGGTTTTCCGGATTCCGGTTTCCTGGAGCCAGGTAGTTACCCGGGTTTGCCGACTGCCCAGCATGTCTCGGACAAAGTCCGCCATATTGCCGGAAAGCCACTCGTAAACCGGGACAGGAAACCCCTGTTTGGGGCGGGCAAGTATGCTCTGCGGCAAAAGCTTTTCAGCAATACGCCGCAAAATGAGCTTGCTCTTCCAGACTCCATCCTGATCTGGGCCAGCTTTGTATGCCGCTGGGATGGCAGCAGCCCATTCGACCAAGCGGTAATCTAAAAACGGTGTGCGCAATTCAAGAGAAACGGCCATACTCATGCGATCCGCTTTCATCAGCAGGTCCTCTGTCAGCCAGTCCTGTGAAAAACAGTAGAGCGTCTGATGCAGCGGATCCTGCCTGCCGAGGGCGGCGAGCCTCTCCCGAAGCGGCTGCAGACTGTCGGGGTACGGTCCCTGGCGCATCAGGGAGCGTTTGGTTTCCGATGACAGGTAATTGGTCATGGTAAACGGAGCGTTCCAGGTCCGCATATCGACCGGGTCACGCCCGTACAATCTGTCCCAAAGACCGCGCATTCCGGAACGAGGTTTTTCTTTCTCGAGCCAGTCCCGTGCGTAAAGCTCGAAATCATACCCGCCGAGAATTTCATCACTTCCCTCGCCGGAAAGTACTACCTTCACCTCTTCGTGAGCCAGACGGCATACGTGCCAGAGGGGCACGCTGGCAAGATCTGCCAGCGGTTCGTCCGTATAATAGACAAAGTCTTCAAGAAAACTCTGGAAATCTTTTTTTCCAATAACTACCTCCGCGTGTTCCGTGTGTAGATGCGCGGCAACTTCCCGCGCGAAGGGGCGCTCGTCTATTCCCGGAGCATCTTCGAACGCCACGGAAAACGTCTTGATGGGCCGCGTGGCGTGACGCGCCGCCAAGGCGGCTACTGTCGAACTGTCGAGTCCGCCACTCAGCAAAATGCCCACAGGCACGTCGGCCACCATGCGCAAATCGACCGCGTCGTTCAGCAGGGCGTCGAACTCAGCGTCCGCGTCCTCCAGACGTATCTCCCGTGAAGGAAATCTATAGGGAATATCCCACCAGCGAACAACCTCCGGCTCGGCCTCTCCCTCCCGGATTGTCAGGCTATGCCCCGGAGGCAGTTTATAGACGTTCTGCCAGATCGTTTCGGGTGCGGGCACGTAGCGAAAGGTAAGGTAGTCCCAAACAGCTTTTGGATTAACTTCGGGAGTGAAGGCGTTCGCGGCGAGAACGGCCTTGATTTCAGACGCGAAAAGCAGCCGTTTTCCGTCATGATAATAGTACAGCGGCTTGACGCCCAAACGGTCGCGCATCAGGTGCAGAGCCCGTTCCCTTGCATCCCAGACCGCGATGCCGAACATGCCGTTCAGCCGCGGGAGGAGATCAAGCCCGTGCCGCAGGTACATTGCCAAGAGAACTTCCGTATCGGAATGAGCGGTTTTAAACCTTACGCCCTGCTGCTCCAATTCTCGACGCAGTTCCCTGTGATTGTAAATTTCACCGTTAAAAACCAACGTGACCGAGCCATCCTCGCTCCGCATGGGCTGGCGGCCGCCCTCAATATCGACGATCGCCAAGCGCCGCATGCCTAAAGCAACCTTGGATGTGGTGAAAAAACCATCATCATCCGGCCCTCGATGGCGGATCGTATCACACATGGCGCACAAGCGGGGAAGGCGTTCGACCTCCTCCATATCCCAACCGTACCAGCCGGCTATACCGCACATGACGCCCCCGCCAAGCGACCGGCCCACAGGGCGGCGCATTCGCTTCCGGAATAGGTGGCAAGGCCTTTTCCCGCCACAAGTTCCATCGCCTTCATAAAAGGCGACTGGCCCACGACATGGCTCGGATCGGCATACCAGCAAAACAACATGGGCAAAGCGTACTTTTCAGCCATTATAAGGGTTTCCGCAAAAAGCTCATAGTATGTATCGGAAAGTGTATAGTGCACCCTATCGGCCAAATAATTCCAGGAGTCCAGAATGGTATGCGGCGAAGACCATGAGCCGATAACGGGCAGTTCAACAATGCCATGGGACAAAAATGCCGGGCCATTTTCAAAAGCATAGGCCGGCAAGGTGGTGGAGGCGTAAGTATACCCGAGGGATGCACAGACCGTGTGCATGAAAGCGACCTCGTCCGTTTTTTGGAAATACCCAAAATGCGGGGCGCGGAACCCTTTGGGCGGGCAGCCCAAAATATCCCTAATGGTTGCGTCGGCCTTGCGAATGTCTTCCTCCACCGCATCACGCGGCATTTCATTGTAAAAAGTTCTGGCGATATATTTCTCGCCGTCCCATTCGGTATGCGGCAAATACCCGTGGTTGAGGAACTCAATGCCGGATGCGGCCAAGTGCCTGTAAATGTCCCTATTGTTTACCAACTGTGTTCCCGGAACGGCAAAAGATGCTTTGATGCCGAGTTCGGAAAGAAACTCAACCACTTCAATACCAGCTGCAGCATCCGCATCGGTATCACAATCAAAAGACAGAAAAAAACAGGGCGAGGAAATGCCGTTCCTGAAGAGATAATTAGTATAGCGTCGCCAAACCGGGGGAATGAAGCGCCGTTTCAGCAGAGAGTATATTTTCGCAAGCATACTTTGTGTGCGATTGCCGCAACGATATAAAAAGTCAACAGACGTTACGCTGGACACCACTTTGCATGAATCAGATCCACGATTCGTCCGGCCGTTTTTCCATCCCACAAGGGAATGGCACCAGAAGTCGGTTCAGCCTCCGGAACAGAGGAAAAATGAGATAGGACATTGTCCACAGTAACCAGCCGGTTCGTGCCGCGCGTGACAGTTATAGGCCGTTCCGTATTTTCCCGCAAGGTTAAGCAGGGTATGCCGAGATAGCTTGTTTCCTCCTGCACGCCGCCTGAATCGGTCACAACTACCGCACAGCCAAAAATAAGATTCATGAACGCGATATACGGCAAAGGTTCCGCTAAAAAAATCCGGGGATGAGATTTTAACACTCCCAGCAGGCCGGCATCTGCCAACCGCGTCCTTGTTCGCGGATGCAATGGGAATATCAGAGGCATCACCTCGGAGCAGGCGAACATCGCCGTGCAGACGCGCTGCAACTGCCGGGGATCGTCCACGTTTGAGGGGCGGTGCACTGTTACCACGGCATATTCATGATCCGTCAAACCGAGCCGCGTTCTGGTGGCATCCGACTCAATGCGCGGTCGAAGCATCTCAAGCGTATCAATCATGATGTTGCCAACACGTTGTATCCTTTCAGGCGGAATTCCCTCGCGTAGCAGATGCTCATCCGCGTCTTCTGAAGGCGTCCAAAGCTCATCACAGATTGTATCGGTAATAAGCCGATTGATTTCTTCCGGCATGGTCCGGTCGAAAGAACGCAATCCCGCCTCAAGATGTGCTACGGGAATCCCCAGCTTCACAGCGGCAAGAGCCGCCGCCGGGGTAGCGTTAACGTCGCCGCATACAACCACAAGCTCAGGCCGGTTTTCAAGTAGGAGAGATTCGTACGCCTCCAATACGCGGCCTGTCTGCATACCGTGCGTGCCTCCCCCGATGCCCAGGTTCACATTGGGTTCGGGCATGCCGAGCTCTTCAAAAAAGACATCGGACATTCCATGGTCGTAATGCTGGCCGGTATGAACAAGAATAGGTTTAGCCCAAGGCTTCGAGGCGAGTGCATGCCAAAGGGGGGCTGCTTTCATAAAATTGGGTCGGGCCGCGACCACAATGTGAATACGTGTTGACACGATCAGAATTCTCCAACTGATATGCGAAGCATAACAAAACCCGAGAGCTCACGTTATATTTTACAAAAAACCATAGCGTTCTCAAAATCACGGATCATTACATTCGCTTCCAAGGTAAAACCGTTGCGTAAAAAATGCTTCGCGTAGGAATCCCCTGTGTAGACATCAAACTGCTGCGAAAAAGAAGATATATATTCGGAATGGCACTCAGGGGCAACAAGTGTTCCGGGAACAGGCACTCCCGACAAAAGCCGCCGTATATTCATGGTAACCGGCTCCTCCACAAGATTTGTTCGCAGCAACGACTCCACTGCGTTCAGGACGGTGGGGACCACATGGAACATGATGCCCCCGGGTTTCAACACCCTGCGCCACTCCCGGGCCGAAGCTGCAAGCTCTGGAATATGCTCTAGAAGGCACCAGGAAAACATAAAATCTATGGAATCGTCAGCCAGCATGCCCAACTGATCAGGATATGCCCCCAAAAGCTCGACGCCGAATCCGAAACTCTTATTGAGAAGGTAGTCGGCCTGTTCGATCGAAGACTGAAAATCAGCCTGTACATACCCCTCATATTTCCCAGGAATATCCACACCTATGTGCCGTTTGGCATAGGGACGCATCATCAACAGATGAAAACCGAAGCCGCAGCCAACTTCAAGCACAGTGTCATATTGTTTCGAAAAATAAGCAGGAAGTAACTGCCGGGTCATTTGGAACAGGATTGTCCTGTACTCGAAATACCGTTCGAACGAAGTAAACAGTGCATGATGCGGGCTAAGATAGTCGCTTACAGCAAACTCCCATTCAGTTAATTGCCGCGGATCTTCACAAGAAGGAATAGCCCGCAAAGCTTCCGGCACCTCCAGTGGGGACCGTAAATCAGCCATGACTTTGCCCCAGAATCGCGTTATAGATTGCAACGTACTCCGCTTCGGTTTTTCGGGGCGCCCAACGTTCACGGGAATGGGCATACGCCTTTCTGCCCAAGGCTTCCCGTGAATCATCATTATCCATGATGATTTGAATGGCTTTCTGGTATGCTTCCGGGGTATTTTCCACCAGCCAAACGAACTCGCCTTCCTCAAACTCGGGAACCTGCGCTCCCTCCCTTCGATTGATTATCACCGGCAAGCCGGTAAGGAGCGCTTCCAGCACGGACTTGTTAATCTCAAAATGCTCCGTATGCACGACAAAAGCGTCCTGCTCAGGCAAAAATCCGCATAAAGCGTCATTTTCCATGGCGGGAATGAAAACAACCCGGTCAGAAATCCCCAGGCCAGCAGTCAAAGATTCAAGAGCGGGACGAGCGGGCCCGTCACCAATTATGGTCAAAACCGTATCCGGAATTGCTGCAACGGCTTTGATAATGTTATCCGGATTTTTCAAATCGAAAAGCCGCCCCACGCAAACAAGGCGAAACGGATGATGTGGCTCATAACTAGTTTTCTCTGAAAGATGATAAATATTCAATATATTGTACGCAACCTGAATTCTATCTTCAGGGATTCCGTGTCGCTCAAGGTACGGCAAAATGGGTTTATACACCGGCAATATTTTATCGGCACCACGCAGCCCTTCCCCTTCAAGAAATTCATAAAACGCATTACGTCTCTTTTGGGCAGCGGTAACCGCGGGGAAATGACGGTGCAACGGATTGGTATCTGGGTTGATGTGCAATGAAACGCAGTAAGGAATACCGATCTCTTTTTTTATCCGCGCGGCCAAATAGGCATTCCAGTCCGCACTGTGGCAGCGGATCAAGTCTGGCTGTATGTTGCGGGCCAACTCGACACCAGGCTGTGCCCATCGCTTGAGCCGCGAGGAAGTGAGAAAACTGAGACGGCTGGAGGCCCAGGCTTCCCGCACCGGAAGATTGTGCAGAAAAAGGCGAGCCTTGCCGACGGTACGCTGCAAATCGCCCAGGGGGGGGGTGTCCGTATTTGTCAGAAGAAGATGCACCTCGTCTGCGAATTCGCCAGGGTTATAGTATAGGGGTTGATATTCCCCTTTCTTAAGTATGTCCGTTATCATATCAGGAATAATAACAAGAAGACGCATGGCAGACCTCACATTTTCTCTGCGCAGAC
The DNA here is from genome assembly GCA_900079685.1 of uncultured delta proteobacterium. NCBI lineage: Bacteria > Deltaproteobacteria > uncultured delta proteobacterium. The sequence continues at coordinate 64,652 of LT599020.1, read as the reverse complement.
AAGTGCGGCCTGAGCAAAAGGATTAAAAAAACGCAGGCGTGTTTTTGTAGTTTCCCAAGAACGGCCGGGGCGGAGCGGCATTGGTGTCCCGTACAGATCCGAGAGAGAAAACCCGCATCGAGCCAACCCTCTCAGGATACCCCAATTCGTAACAAGGACTGTTTGTTTCTTGAAATAATCCGGATCCCTGCCTTCCCCGGATATACGTTTGGCAAAGCGATTTGGAAGTATCCAATCAAAAGGGCTCCAAGGAAGTTGATAATGCGCTTCAGGGCGCCAAGCTAAATAGTTAGGACAAATGATAAACAAACGGCCGCCGGGCTTAAGCAGTGAATGGCACAAAGCAAAAAGGCGGCGCGTATCAGATAAATGTTCCAAAACATTCCAAAGCGTAACTGCATCCACAGGCCTTCCGAAAAGACCTCCTGCTTCTAAAACAGGATATGCGTCACCGCTCCTGTAAACGCTATCCGGCAAATCTTGCGGACGGAGCCTGGACAATCTCAATTTGGCATACTCAACCTCGAAGTTTGAAAGTTCCACTCCCCTCGCGTCATACCCGGCCTCACGGGCAAGCAGAACAAACGAGCCAAACCCCGATCCAATATCTTGGATGGCGGCTCCTTCCGGCAACAGTTTACTGAGAAATGACATAGCCGTTCGCGCAAACGGCGAACCGACATAGTCGGTAAAGTGGGAGGCAAGGCCTCCCTGCGGAAAAACACGATCATATAGCGCGCTAAAATACCTATGAATAGCCGACTGTTCTTCATGCGAATATATGTGAAGCAGTCTGTCTTCATCTGAATGCATGTTTTTTAAACCCAGTCCTGGCTGAAAAAATTCTTAAAACAAGTTAACCATCTTACAATTCACAAGAAATTCTAACCCATTTTCGGCATATATGAACCGTATCAAAACGCCTGTTGTAATTTGGGTATAGCTATCAATCCAATGCTGTCCGGCTAAGGTGCGTTAAATATGTTCAAAATCTCCGAGGTTTATGCTACAAAACAGTTGCATAACCCATTGCAGCCCAAGGAGATTTTGAACATGAGCCATCATAATACACTCTTTTCTCAAATGCTATCATTGATTCCCAGACATGTTTTTCAGAAACTGGAAGCCCGGCATAAAACAGGTCGTTCTTCTCGACAATTCGGCTTTAAGGAACAGTTTACGGTCATGGCTTTTATCCAGCTTGCAGCAAGGCGCTCCATGCGTGACGGATTGCGCTGTTTGGCCGCCTGCGGCAAGAGGCTGTATCATTTTGGCCTTTTTCCCGTTGCACGTTCCACTTTCTCCGATGCCAACAACTCCCGGCCTGTGGGCTTTTTCAAAGATCTATTTGCCGACATGTACAGCCTGTGTGTTCCCAAGGCCTCCAAACACAAATTTCATTTCAAATGCAAACTTTACAGCATGGACGCCACCACCATCAGCCTGTGTTTGTCGCTGTTTCCCTGGGCCACGTTCCGCCAAAACAAGGGCGGCGTCAAAATGAACACAGTGCTTGACCACGATGGTCATATCCCGGCATTTGTCACCGTTGATGTGGCCAAAACGCACGAAAGCCGTATGGCGAAAAGTCTTTCTCTGCCCAAAGGCTCCATCGTGACCTTCGACAAAGGCTATGTCAGTTACCCCTGGTTTCAGACCCTGCTCGAAAATGGCATCTTTTTCGTCACCCGCCTGAAGGACAACGCTGTTTACAAACTGCTGGAGCGCCGCCCGGTGAACCGCACAAGCGGGGTTACTTCCGACCACATTATCGAAGTGAAGCACAGCCGGGGAAAAGTCTTGCGCCTGCGTCGCATCGGCTACCGGGACGCCGAAACAGGCAAGCGTTACGAATTTCTGACAAATCACTTTCGCCTGTCCGCCCGCACCATCGCCGATATTTACAAAGAACGCTGGAAAATCGAACTCTTTTTTCGCGAAATCAAACAGAATCTACGCATCAAAAGCTTTGTCGGGAACACGGAAAATGCTGTATTGATTCAGATTTATACCGCGCTGACCGTCTACCTGCTCCTGGCCTACCAGAAATTCCTGAGTAAAACAGGGCTGTCCGTGCAGCAACTTTTCCAAATCGCCTCACTGAACATCCTCGGAACAGACTCGCTGGAAGAACTCCTGAAGCCCCGACGACGAAAAAATGAAAACCTCTATAACCTCAGTCTGTTATCCTTGGCAGCTTAACCGGACAGCATTGCTATCAATCTAACTATTATTCATAAATTTTATAGTAATATTCCCAACCTAGTTATTTATTACTCTACAGAATTATTCTGCTTTTTTTCACTCTTGCCGGTATGCCAGCGCAAAAGGAATAGTCTGGAATATCATCTAGAACAACAGAATATGCCCCAATTACGCAATGAGAGCCAATAGCCACACCAGGGTTTATTAAAACATTTGAGGCAATCCAAACATCATCTCCAACTATAACGGGCAAAAAACGCATACCGGCTTCACGCAAAAGAGTATCTGCTGCTCCATGGTCATGGACCCCACAAAAAATTTTGACGTCATAACCTAAAAGACAATCGTCTCCGATGGAAATACTCGAATGCCCTGCATGAAGTAATGATCTCTGGTTCAATGAAAAATTATTTCCAAGGATAATTTCTCCCCCAGCGCAATAGATATCTACATCGCGAGCTGTCCATACATGGTCTTTGGTGATAAATTTTCCGGACATCGCCAAGATTGTTGTATTGGGAAATGCATTAAACTCTGGCCCTAAAGATACATACCCATTTGTGGCGTCTATAACGGTATTTTTCTGTAAAACAATATTTCCTCTAACTTCAATATTTCGCAACCCAAACAGCTTAACTCCATGCTCTATGACAATCGTTCCTTTAGGGTTGTTTAATAGAAGCCGTATAAGTTTTCCCCGAAAGCAAGCGCTAAAAAATGGAATTTGTATCAAAAAGTTAGCAATGGTATCTAGATAACGCGAAAAAGAAAGGTGGCCCATGCTCATCCCCCAAAAGGCTTCGGCCTACGACATACCACAAGATGCCTAAAAGCAAACCTCTTCAATCCGGGTAAAGAGCTTATCCATTCATCAATCATTTTACCCATTATTCTTATTTTCATCAGACTGTTCCATTTAGGGTGCAACAAGGGCCACAACAACCGAGGCTTGGCGGCCCAAAGCGGCAAGAGTTGAAACGAGCGATGCTCAAGTATTTCAAACCCGCTCTCCAGGAGGGCCGACAACGTATCATTAATCCTGGGGCATTCCAAAGCCGCGTACCCGTCATCTATCTTGTAGCGACGACAACAAATGGCATTCAGGGATTGGATATTGCCAACATCAAGCACCGCCACTCCACCTGGGCGGAGAATGCGGAAGATGTTCCTATACGTTCCCAACACGTCTGTTATATAGTATAACGTGGAAAATGAATAAACGACATCACATATTTGGTCGGCAAGCGGTAACGCTGTTACATCACCAGTGACAAAATATCCTGTCGATCCTTTCGCCTTGTTTCTTTGTGAAGCCTCGACAAGGTATCGCTGGCTGAAGTCCACCCCTATTTTTACTGCAAACCCATCAAAAACCCTTAGAGCTTCACCAGTGGCGCAGCCTATGTCGACAACAGTCCCTCCATGCACCCGATATTTTCTCACGGCAGAGACCCGGTCATATAAAAGCCTGTCCATGTACGACGGCCCATCGGCGATCGCCTCCGCGGGAACGGAGATCGTCCTGGCATCATACAATGATGAGTTTTTGTAGGGAGATTCAGCCATTATCTCTTTCCCCAAAAAACTCAGAAAGCGCCCTGCGGACACGAATCTTTTCCCGATTGCTCATATTGGGCCGAACAGGAACATTAAATACGTGCCCTTTAAGTTTTTCACAACAGGGGGGGCAATACTCTGAAACGCAAAATCTATCAAAACGCATATGCAGTGGAATATACATATTCTCCAATTCAATATTATACTTCCAGAAAACCGCACATAAACGCTCTACTTCCGTATCATCCTTACATACCAGGGGAAACTTGGTGAACAAATGCCTGGGGGCCGTTATGCCTCCTGGAACATCGGAAGGCATAACCTCCAGCAGATTTTGGCCGTTCTCCCGCCGCACCCGGATAATCTCCGGAGCCTTAGCCAGTTGTACGTTCAAAAGAACGGCATCCAGCTTCGACATTCCTTTATATTCATATTGCGCCCCCAATGCCCTTGGCTTCCCAAGAAAACGATCAGGCACGGAAAACCGCAAAAAGTGCCGCAGGAGAATAACCAAAAGCCGGACGCCCGCGTGCTTACTTGTTTCGGTAGACAAGACATGGCTGATGTCGTTGTTGTTTTTTACCCCACGCGCGACCAGAGCTCCCCCGGCGGTCGCCATCAGGTTTTTCCCCATCCCGAAAGAAAAGACAGCAAATCCGTTATGGGCGATGTCCAGGCCAGGCGCGTACCCCTGGCAGTAATCATCTATCCAAGCTATACCGTGTTCTTGTGCCAAGCCGCGCAATTGCGAAACCTCATCCACATTACCACACAAATGCGGATAGACGCAGGCCAGCACGGTTTCATCCAGTACTTCGCGCACAACGCCCTGGTCTGGATTGAGAGCACTGGTGCTGTCCACATACAAAGGGATCAACCCGGCCCGTTCCACTGGGTCTAGAACGCCTTTACAGCTGTAACTTGGGATAACGACGACCCGGCGGCCGGGATACTTTTGCGCGAGTCCCCGCAGGCACACTTCCAAGGCAGTTCTTCCGCTGCTGGTCAAAACAACATCATCGCCGGTTTCAAGGGCCAGATCCCGGCGCAGAACAGCTCTGCATCTGTCGAGAGCGCGGTTGTACGCCGACGGAGTACACAGCGCAGCCAGCTCCCTGCCTCCCCAGTACGGGCGAATAAAGCTCGTCCGGCGCGGCCGCTTGGCCCATTGCACGAAACGGTATCCCCCCCACAACCATCCGGCAAGCCTTTCCGTGGCGTCGCGTCCAAGGATTGCGCGAACCAACTGCTTTCCCGACCGCATAAAGTTCTTCAGTAATTCTCTCTTCAAAGGCTCTGCAACTCTCTTCTCTATGTTATGCTCCAAATGACGTATACATTTAAAAACTCGATGATCCTCGCCGCCGAACTTGCTTTTGAATACCGTCAAGCCAAAGGTTTTATCCTTTTCCGCATGCGCAGCTCGTTTCGCGGGGAAGGTTTCACCACATTCATACCAGCGGCACCCTAATTGCTTGACACCCCGCAAGGCTTCCCAAAAAAGCAGATACCCAGCTCCGCTTCGCGAGGCCGTCCCGATGGAACAGCCTGTATGATACATTCCGGCTTCCTTAAAAAGCGCGCTGTTATGAAATGCTACCGCCTTTCCCTCCATATCCCGGCACACCCAAAGGACGCTAGTTCCCGCAGGTGCGCTGTAAATCGCGATATTCTCGAAATACGCCCTTGGGTGCGGAGGCACTCCCGTCCTGGTATATGTCTCGACATGGGCGGCATAATAGGCATCAAGCATATCAGCCCAACGCTCACGGGAAACACTAAGGCCTTCTTCCCGCGCTTTTCGTATGGCATGTTTGGCTGTAGAGGATACGTTCTTCCATAAAACATCTTCATCCGGCGCCAAGTCCACAATTCTGGTAGTTCCTGAACAGTCATCAAAGCCATATTCCAGCCAGGGGTTGACCCCCCAAGGGGCTTTGAGAGACGTTTCGTTCATGGCGGGAGCGCCGAATGAAATGCTTGAAGCGCCTAAATCGTGTGCAAGGCCTTCAATATGCATCATAGCGTATTGGATGATTTTTCGGCGATACTTGCTCTCGGCTCCGGCTATGACAACCGGGCCGGAAAGACTCCAGCCGCCCGAAGCGAGCTGTTGGATTGCAGGGATATATTGCAGCGGCGTAACAGCGACCAGCCGCCCTCCGTCATAAATGCCGAAGCTGTGGTCAACAAGCCCCCATCGCTCAACGCCGAGGACGACCTCTCTCCAGGCCGCTGTCGCCCACAAAAAGCCGTCAGGCGAGGATGCAACGAGCGCATCCCAATCTGAAGGATCAATTTCCGAAAAAGGGAGTATCTTCACCACGAATCCTTGTTGCGATTGTCAGGCAATCACTTCCCAGCGGCTTTTATGGACAGCACCTTGTGTGGACGTGACTCCCATCCCCGTAACATATCCATTAAGATGGACTTTAAACTTTAGAGCCATCACGGAATCAAAACTTGTATACGTCGCAGCCGTTCCGGAGCAATTCGCAATATCCAGACCCAAATTGTACATACCTTCGCCCAATCTTAAATCGTCAACAAAACATTGAATCACACCATTTTCAGGAATTAACAGAGGCTCCTTCACATGAGTGCTGCTTATTGTTGTAACGCGTTCGCCAAATTCGTTGGCGATAAAAAGTTCAAAAGCAGGAAACGGCATATCCGCTCCCTCATATTGAATCCGTACACCAAACGGAGCGCCTGTTTTGAACGTCGAGCACGGGTTTCCATTCCCATTAATCAACCAAATTTTTTTCAAAATATTGCGCTCTGCATGTTCAAAACGCGGCATGTCGCCAATGTAAGCTTCCGTGCAGTCTCCCGCAGATACATCATCGATGTTTAGAATTTTACGCAAATAAATCGGAAGTATCTCCGCAATGTGTCCCGCATGCGTCACCTCACCTCGATCAAGAATAATTCCCTTGGTGCATATCTGGCTCAGCAAGCGCGCGTTATGGCTGACAAACAAAATCGTCCGCCCGGAAGAGACAATCTCCTTCATGTTCTTGCGAGCCTTGTCCTGAAAGGCGCTGTCGCCAACCGCGAGCACCTCGTCAAGGATCAATATGTCAGACTGGAGCATGCTTGCCACCGCGTAGGCAAGGCGCACATACATGCCGGAGGAGTAACGCTTGACCGGCATGTCAATGAATTCCTCTATACCCGCAAAAGCCACTAACTCATCGAACTTTGCCCGGATTTCAGCCTTGGGAATACCCAACAGGGTACCACTCATAAAAACATTTTCCCTGCCGGACATATCCGGATGAAACCCCGTACCGACCTCCAGCAACGAACCGATACGCCCCTTCAACACAGCCCGTCCGGTTGTCGGAGGCGTCACGCCCGTCAGAAGCTTGAGCAGCGTACTTTTACCCGATCCATTTTTCCCCATTATGCCAAGGATTTGACCACGAGGCACCTCGAAGGAGACATCGCGTAATGCCCAAAAATAGTCTTCTTCTTGTGCGCCTTTTACAATCCCCATGTTGCGCAAGTGACTAAGCACGCGGTTACGTTTGCATTTGTTCCGCTGGGGAGTGTAGTACCGCTTGCCCAATCCCTCGACTGTTATCGCAATTTCAGTGTCGTGCATTATTGGATCCTGGATACATGCAATTACTGCACATCAACGATGAATCTTTCTGTCATTGAAAAAATAAACCAGCCACTAACCAAAGCGCACACTACAAAAAAGGCGGAGACCCATAAGTATGATGAAAAAACGACCGCCTGTCCCAGAAAAATCCACCGGCCCCACTCGATAACCCAGTACATGGGATTCAGCATGATAACCCAGGTGAGGGAGGAAGGCACAATGGAAATCGGGTACATCACCGGCGTGATATACATCATCAACTGCAGCGTATACGTGAGCGGAACAGAAAGATCGCGGAAGCGCACAATGGGGCCCGCAAGAATGAGCCCCAAGGCAAGGCCGCACAACAGGGCGGCAAAAAGCAGAAAGGGAATAAACAGCAACCGCCAGCCGGGCAAAAAGCCGTAGCAAGCATTTACGATAAACAACAGCAAGAGGCCAATCAAGGCATCAATACCTGCCCGGCACAGGTTCACAAAGGGAAGTATTATCCGAGGGAAGTACACCTTGGAAACAATACTCATCTGCTCTTGCAGCGATGAGGATACGCTGAGAGTCGCGCTGGAAAATATGCTCCAGAGCACCACGCCCGCGAACGCAAAGGGTACATACGGATAGTTATTGCTGGGAACTTTCAGAATGAGACCGAACAGCAACCAAAAAATAAACAGTTGCGCCAATGGGTTCAGCACGGCCCAGGCGATACCGAGCACCGACTGCTGATATCGGGCAAGAAACTGTCGCCTGACCAACATCAGAAAAAGCTCACCCGACTTTGCAAGGCCCTCAAAATCGGGCTTCCACCACCTTGACTTCGGCACAATAATTTTTACTGATACTGTTTCCATAATATCCATTGCTACTTTCGGCAAACCTGTGCAACATACCACCTACAGACTGAATACAATCCTTCCCTTATGCCCGTTTTGGCTGTCCAGCCAAGGTTACGGAGCTTCGCTACGTCAAGAAGCTTCCTAGGAGTACCATCTGGCTGGGAAGGATCTGTCTGGATTTCGCCCGTATAACCGACCGCTTCAGCCACCAGTTCCGCCAGTTCCATAATGGTCAAATCCTCGCAACATCCCACATTCATGTGTTCTGCATCGGAATAATTTTGCATCAAAAATACAAGAGCTTCCGCCAAATCATCCACATACAAAAACTCCCGCCTCGGCGTCCCTGTCCCCCATATAGTCACTTCCGACGCGCCCGCCACCTTCGCCTCATGGAACCGCCGGATTAGCGCCGGCAGCACGTGGCTGTTCTCCGGATGAAAATTGTCTCCCGGCCCATACAGATTCGTCGGCATGGCGGATATTGCGTCAAAACCATACTGCTTGCGGTATGCCTGACACATCTTGATGCCTGCGATCTTGGCGATCGCGTACCACTCGTTGGTCGGCTCCAGGGGGCCGGTCAGGAGATATTCCTCCTTGATGGGCTGTGGGCAGTCTCTAGGATAGATACAGGACGACCCGAGAAACAGCAGCTTTTTACAGCCGTTGTGATAAGCGGCGTCGATGACGTTGGTCTGAATAAGCAGATTGTCGCGGATGAACTCCGCCGGGTAAGTGTCGTTGGCGTGGATGCCGCCGACTTTGGCTGCCGCGAGGAAGACATATTCCGGCTTTTCCGAGGCAAAAAAAGCGTTTGTCGCCTGCTGGTCGCACAAGTCCAGTTCGGCGTGCATCCGTAAAACTAGATTATGGAATCCTTGCGCCTGCAGAGCCCGGACAATAGCACTGCCTGCAAGTCCTCGATGACCCGCCACATAGATCTTACTATCCGGCTGCATGGGCGGCGCTTTCTTGACGTTCATTCCCGCACCTCGTGCACGTCGAAGCCGGCCTGCAAGCACAGGCTGTCCCGCTGGGCGGCGGCGAAATCTTCCTCCACCATTTCCTTGACCAGTTCCGCGAACCGGACTTCCGGCTCCCAGCCGAGCTTGGCTTTGGCTTTGGCGGCATCGCCAAGCAGGGTTTCCACTTCCGTGGGGCGGAAATAGCGCGGGTCGATGCGTACGATCACGCTACCCGGTTTCAGGAGTGGGTTAGAAACGATGGTCTTCAGCGTCTCTTCAATGAAAGCGTCTTTAGTGGCGGACGCCTCGCCTTGCATTTGCTGTCGCAACAAGGCAACCAGCACGCTTTTGTCAAAGGACGCCACCTTGCCGACTTCGTTAACGCCCTGCCCTTCCCAGCCCAGGGTCAGGCCGAGGTTCTTGGCGGTCTCTTCGATGAACTCCCGCACGGAATGCTGCTCACCCGTGGCGATAACGAAGTCCTCGGGCTTGTCCTGCTGGAGCATCAGCCACATCATGCGCACGTAGTCGCGGGCGTGGCCCCAGTCGCGCAGGGCGTTGACGTTGCCCATGTACAGGCAGTCGTCCATGCCGAGCACGATGCGCGGCAGCGCGCGCGTGACCTTGCGGGTAACGAAGGTTTCGCCGCGCATGGGCGATTCGTGGTTGAAGAGGATGCCGTTGCAGGCATACATGTTATAGGCTTCACGATAATTAACAGTTATCCAATAGCCGTACAGTTTGGCGCAGGCGTAGGGAGAGCGGGGATAAAACGGCGTGGTTTCCTTCTGCGGCACTTCCTGGACAAGACCGTACAACTCGGAGGTGGACGCTTGGTAGACGCGGGTTTTCTTTTCCAGCCCCAGGAGGCGGACGGCTTCCAGCACCCGCAGGGTGCCGAGAGCGTCAACGTCGGCGGTGTATTCCGGCGCTTCAAAGGAAACCTGCACGTGGCTCTGCGCGCCGAGGTTGTAAATTTCGTCGGGCTGGATTTTCTGGACCAGGCGGATGATGTTGGTGCTGTCGGTCAGGTCGCCGTAGTGCAGGAAGAAGCGCTTATCCTTGACGTGCACGCCCTGGTAGATGCCGTCCACGCGCTGGGTGTTGAACAGGGAGGAACGGCGCTTGATGCCGTGGACCTCATAGCCTTTGTCTAACAGAAACCGGGCAAGATACGCGCCGTCCTGCCCGGTGATGCCCGTGATCAAAGCTTTTTTCATGCTCCAAGTCCCCTGCTCGTCCACTGTCTGGTACGTTCTAAACGTCTTGTCACTATCATGCCTCTAACGCGATGTAAAACCGCCTGGCGTTATATTCGGCGGATAGTTTTTATGCTTTGAGGGCGACTGTCCTTTGCCATCCGTGTGGGGAATGGTGTGGGGAAGCACAAAGGGGCTACGACGCTCTCCATCGTAACCCCTTGAAATTTATGGTGGCAGTACAGGACTTGAAGTTACAAGGCAACTATGCAATTTTATTTGATTGTCGAAGAACAAAGAGATTGAGTTACCCGTAAAGTTACCCACATTTTTTCTGACTGCCCTATCAGATAGCGACATAAAAATCCTTTGGGGAAACTAATCTTTCTTCCCCGCAATGGCAATAAACTATTTGCATTCCCGTCAACTAATGCTCAGGATGCTGATATCAATGCCAAGCCCATTTTCCAGGCTGTCCACGACGGGCCGAAGCTGTCTTTGATCCTGCCGCGCTTGTACAACCTCCCCCGATTCCAAACGGAAATTCGCCAGCGCTCTCGCTGCCAATTGTTTATGTATCCACTTATTTTTAATCAAAATCTTCTTCATCCCATTCTTGGCGGCAGACTAATAGGCGTTCAGCCTTTTCTATTATGCTGGCATAAAGAGCCGAAGCGGGGGAAAAACAACCAATTTCTTCAACGATAGCCTTTGCTTTTTCAATAATCTGCTGTTGTCCGGAGTCTTCTCCGTCAATCCAGCTCACCTTTTCGAGAGTTTGGCATAATCCTCTACTAGCTTGCTCGACCTCTTTCTCTCCGTATTCTTGCGCCTTCTGCATTATCGCTTGTACAAAATCTTGATTATCGAAAACAAAGTTTTCTGGAAGCACACGTAATAGGTACGCAATGACTGCAAACCGCTTCTTGTCCCCGGAACCAAGCCATAGCAGTAAGTCTTGAGTCATTGGATAGGGGAAAGGATAATAAAAAATCTGCATCATCTTTCCAAAGATATGCTTGAAAAAATCCTTACCAATAAGTCCTGTTGCCCAATCCAACGAATAAAAAAACCACTTTCGCGCTTCAGGGTGTTGATAAAGCTCAAGGGATTTCGCCCGATCAAGTTCCAAGTCTATCACCCTGAAATAAGGATCTTCGCCTGCCAAAGAACTTTCCACTCGTCTATGAAAATATTCAATCGTAATCTGGGTAAATTTGTGGGCTACATACCTTAAAAATTTAGTAATATGATAGTCAGCAATCTCTTTAATTTTTTCAATTTTGCTTAGTATATTTTTTACTTTACTTTTCAAGACTTGCGATAATGAATAGATATCTTCATCAGTATACTTTTCAGGGTAATATCGGGCATAAGCAGATGCTATGATGCCTTTCCTTAGGCGATCTTCATCATTGCTAAGAGCATTGCGCATATTCTCTGCGTCTTTATGCTTTTTACTTAATAAGATCGCTAGGGCTTGCCCAGCATGGTCATAAATGGGGGAAGACGTATCATCGTAGGCATCTTTTAACAGGAGCCAGGAAAAGGTGTTCGACTTGTCCTGTATTCTTCCTATTAGCATGTCCGGCCTGAATTCATTACTGGGAATTTCCGCAGCGCTAATTTCAATAAGAGATTGTTTTATATACTCAAGTAGTTTTTTGTCCGTCTTATGAATTGAATACAGCCGTTCAATAAGTGCATCTATTCTTTTGCCATATTCGGCTTCAGCGGCTTTGTGGTCGCTCATTTCCCAAACAACGCTCCAGCCATTGATGAGGGCCGCTATAGTTCGGGTATGTACAGAAGTCTCAATGTGCTCAAGTATTAGTGTTGCAAATTCTTTAATTTTTCCATTTGAGTAACGAGCATGTCTGCGAACTATTTGCCCAATCGCAGTCATTGTAACGGAACTTAATTTTCCACTTAAACTTAAAGAATAAATTTGTTCTAAAGTATTTGCGAATTCAGTACCCCAATCTTCTAACCATTTCTTTGCCAAATCGCCTTCTATAGTTGCCAGTGGATCAATGCTGTCCGGCTAAGGTGCGTTAAATANGCGTGGACGATATCGGCAAATACATCAAGCTCGGCAAAATCGGCGAAGCGTTCAGCCGGGACGGCCAGGCCATTCTGCTGATTGACGAGATCGACAAGGCGGACCTGGAATTTCCCAACGATCTTCTGTGGGAACTGGACCAGATGGAATTCTACATTCCGGAAACCAAGGAAACGGTCAAGGCCAAAAACCGGCCCGTGGTCATCATTACCTCCAACGCCGAAAAGGAACTGCCGGACGCGTTTTTACGGCGCTGCATCTTCCATTACATCGAATTCCCGGACCAGGCCCTGATGGAAGAGATCGTGCGCGTGCATTTTCCGGATGTGGAAAACAACCTTCTCGCCCAGGCGATTGAAGCGTTTTACCGCCTGCGGGAAATGTACTCCATCCAGAAGAAGCCGAGCACATCGGAACTCCTGGATTGGGTCCAGGCCCTGACCTTGAGCGGGATTGATGTTGCGAAAATTACGAGCGAGCTGCCGTTCGTCGGCGTCCTTTTGAAAAAAGATGAAGACCTCGCGGTCGTGCACGCGCAGCGGTAACCATGTTCGGGTCCTTTTTTTACTTGCTCCGCGCGCGGGGGCTGGATGTTTCCCTCAGCGAATGGCTGACCTTGGTCGAAGCCATGGACAAGGGGCTTTCCAACGCGGGATTCACCCAGTTTTATTACCTTGCCCGGTCCGTTCTTGTGAAAAGCGAAGTGGATTACGACAAGTTCGACCGGGTGTTCCTGGAGTTTTTCAAGGATATCGCGTTCGAGGACGGCGCGATGCCCCAGGAACTCCTGGACTGGCTGAACAAGCCCGATTACGAAAAACGCGGTGACCTGGGACGCGGCGAGAGGGTCCTTTCCTTGAGCAACGAGACCATCACCCGCATGTTCAAGGAACGGCTCCTCGAGCAGAAAGAAGAGCACAACGGTGGAACCTACTGGATAGGCACGGACGGCGCGTCGCCTTTCGGTAACGCCGGGGAAAGCCAGAAGGGCATCCGGGTGGGCGGCGCATCCGAGAAGCGCATGGCCATGGCGGTCGCGGGCGAACGGCGGTTCCGCGATTTCCGCGACGACGCGACGCTCAACACCCGGAGTTTCCAGCTGGCGTTTCGCCGGTTGCGCCAGTTTTCCAACAGGGTGGACGCGCCCAGGACCGAGCTGAATATCAACGATACCATCCGGGCGACCTGCGACAACTTCGGGCACCTCAAGTTGGTTTTTGACAAGCCGCGTAAAAATACGGTCAAGCTGATGCTCCTGATGGACTCGGGCGGTTCCATGGACTCCTACAGCAGCTTGTGCGCCTCGCTCTTCCAGGCTGTCAGCAAGTCGAACCACTTCAGGGACCTGAAGGTTTATTACTTCCACAACTGCATCAAAACCCACCTGTATACGACCCCCCGGATTTCTTACAGGGAGTCCCTCAAGACCGATTGGGTCCTGAACAACCTTGACGGCGAATACAGGGTCATCATCGTGGGCGACGCGCTGATGGATTCCTCCGAGTTGATGGGCAGCGGGTATTTCGCCTACAAGCGGGACGTGCCGAGCGGCCTGCAATGGCTGCGGCGGTTCAAGGAGCGGTACCGCCATCTGGTCTGGTTGACCCCGGAGGACAACGACTCGCTGGCGAATACATTCTGGGGGGAGTCGTACCTTATCCTTAAACGCGAAGTGGACATGCATACGCTGACGGTCGAGAATCTGACCTCCGTGATAAAAAAACTTATGGTGGCGCGGTAACCGCCCGCCGCGGTCTTGTGAACGCCCCCTGGCCATCCCGGCTCAGGGGGCGTTCGTCTTGCCGCCATGCTAACCGCGTTGCGCATCCGGGCCGCTTTTGGTAATCCGGTATATGGCCGTAGTGCCGTGCACGCATGCAACAAGGAGAGACCCATGAACCTTTCTTCCGCGAAACGATTGAATAACGGGGTGGCGATGCCCTTTGTCGGCCTCGGCGTCTGGCTGGCGAAACATGACGAAACCGTCCAGGCCGTCAAATGGGCGTTGGAGGCCGGGTACCGGCATATCGATACCGCGAAGATCTATCAAAACGAGGCGGCCGTAGGCCAGGGCGTCAGAGAGAGCGGCCTGCCCCGCGATCAGGTTTTTATCACGACCAAGTTGTGGAATGACGATATGCGCACCGGCAGGCAGATGGAAGCCTTTGAGGAAAGCCTGAAGGCCCTGGGCACGGAGTATGTGGACCTCTACCTGCTGCACTGGGCGGTGGACGACGTGTATATCCCGTCGTGGAACGTGCTGGAGAAGAGGTTCTTCCGGGTTTTCCGTGGGTAACCCCTGTCAGGAACTGGCCGGGTAGAGGTCCAGACCACCACAGAAGAAGTAGATGGCTGTCTTGAAATGCTCCCGGTTCCTATAACCGCAAGCCTTCCTCTTGATGGCCATGATCTTGCTGTTGAGGCCCTCGGCCACGCCGTTGGTGATCCTGTGGCGGCAGAAGGTCAGGATGTTCTCAAGATGTCTCTGAATCAGTCCGCCCACTTTGCGCATTGGGGCAAGATCTGACCTGTTCACCCAGACCAGCCATCGCTTCACAAAACGTCTGGCCCATCCCGTGCTCAGGTACTTCCAGACGTCGTTCAGGCTTTCCTTCATGGCCCAGGCCTTGGCCACCTTGAGGTTCGCTGTCTTCAAGGCCTCCAGGGCTGGCCGGTGTTTGTCCGGCAGATTCTCCTCCCGGTATAGCCAGAGGAATTTCGTGCCCTTGAGTCGATGGTCATCCTGACTTGTGAGTTCGCGGTGCTCTTGCTTGCGTACCCGGTCCACAGCCTCGCCTACGTGTTTCATGACGTGGAACCGATCGTGAACTATTTTCCCCGCCGCGTCCGGCACATGTTTGAGCGTAGCTTTAAAATAGGGCTCCCACATGTCCATGGCCACGGCCTTGATCCGCTCCAACTGAGCCTTGGTGAACTGAAGGTAGTACCCCTCAAGGCTTTCGGCCTTACGCTCGTCGGCCACATACTCCACCGTGCTGCCGATCAGATCACAAACCACGGTCACATAGTCGTGCCCCTTGCGGAATGCCTTCTCGTCAACGCCAAGATACCGCGAGGGATTCGATTGCTTGCGCTCCCGGCCCCGGCGCACCGCCCTTTCCATGACACCCCATGCTTCGTCCCAGGTGATGCGCAGGATGCGCCGCGCTCCTGTTACGGTGGCGCACTCGGTCAGCACGTCGATGATCAATCGCTCCATCAATATGGTGAAACGTGCCTTGGACTCGGCCCAAGGCACGTTGACCTGAAGGACGCCATGCTCGGGGCAGTCCACTCGGGGAATCCGAGCATGCAGGAACGTCTTGAACTGGCACGTGTCCAGATGGCGCCAGACACGAGGCTCGACATGGTCGCGGCAAGCCAGCTCTCGACCACAAGTAGGGCAAAACCAGCGAACACCAGGACCATGCTCCACGCGGATGTCTACCCGACCTTCCGCCGTGTCCAGTTCAACAGCCTCAACAAACCAGGGCTCGGTCAGCCCCAGAATCCGAAAATATAGGTCCGTATCCTTCATTGGTGCCCTCCGGGAAGGACATTAGCAGATCAGCTACCCACGGAAAACCCGGAAGAGCCCCTTGTTTTTGCGTAATGTCTCTCAAGAGCTCTTTCTGGGGACTCTTTAAAACCAAGATAGCGAATAAATGGTTGTTTTTTTATCTCACGAACTGCCGCAGATATTGAGCATCCATGTTTTTTGACATAATCCCATAACCAGACACCAGATGCTCGAGCGTTATCGCTTTTTATTTCATAGCTGGCGAATTTCTTATATTTTTTAAAAAAACTTAAAGCATATTTATCTGTCGTATATGCATTGTCTTGTGGGTAGAGTGATGGACATAGTTTTCCACCATTGGACATGTGCGGCATCCTCTTCCATCCCTCAATAAGCATACCGAATTCAATGCTGTCCGGTTAAGCTGCCAAGGATAACAGACTGAGGTTATAGAGGTTTTCATTTTTTCGTCGTCGGGGCTTCAGGAGTTCTTCCAGCGAGTCTGTTCCGAGGATGTTCAGTGAGGCGATTTGGAAAAGTTGCTGCACGGACAGCCCTGTTTTACTCAGGAATTTCTGGTAGGCCAGGAGCAGGTAGACGGTCAGCGCGGTATAAATCTGAATCAATACAGCATTTTCCGTGTTCCCGACAAAGCTTTTGATGCGTAGATTCTGTTTGATTTCGCGAAAAAAGAGTTCGATTTTCCAGCGTTCTTTGTAAATATCGGCGATGGTGCGGGCGGACAGGCGAAAGTGATTTGTCAGAAATTCGTAACGCTTGCCTGTTTCGGCGTCCCGGTAGCCGATGCGACGCAGGCGCAAGACTTTTCCCCGGCTGTGCTTCACTTCGATAATGTGGTCGGAAGTAACCCCGCTTGTGCGGTTCACCGGGCGGCGCTCCAGCAGTTTGTAAACAGCGTTGTCCTTCAGGCGGGTGACGAAAAAGATGCCATTTTCGAGCAGGGTCTGAAACCAGGGGTAACTGACATAGCCTTTGTCGAAGGTCACGATGGAGCCTTTGGGCAGAGAAAGACTTTTCGCCATACGGCTTTCGTGCGTTTTGGCCACATCAACGGTGACAAATGCCGGGATATGACCATCGTGGTCAAGCACTGTGTTCATTTTGACGCCGCCCTTGTTTTGGCGGAACGTGGCCCAGGGAAACAGCGACAAACACAGGCTGATGGTGGTGGCGTCCATGCTGTAAAGTTTGCATTTGAAATGAAATTTGTGTTTGGAGGCCTTGGGAACACACAGGCTGTACATGTCGGCAAATAGATCTTTGAAAAAGCCCACAGGCCGGGAGTTGTTGGCATCGGAGAAAGTGGAACGTGCAACGGGAAAAAGGCCAAAATGATACAGCCTCTTGCCGCAGGCGGCCAAACAGCGCAATCCGTCACGCATGGAGCGCCTTGCTGCAAGCTGGATAAAAGCCATGACCGTAAACTGTTCCTTAAAGCCGAATTGTCGAGAAGAACGACCTGTTTTATGCCGGGCTTCCAGTTTCTGAAAAACATGTCTGGGAATCAATGATAGCATTTGAGAAAAGAGTGTATTATGATGGCTCATGTTCAAAATCTCCTTGGGCTGCAATGGGTTATGCAACTGTTTTGTAGCATAAACCTCGGAGATTTTGAACATATTTAACGCACCTTAGCCGGACAGCATTGTACCGAATTGGCTAACTAACAAGTCAGTATCTTTTGATAAATCTATATATGAATTTGAAATGCTATATATATTTCTATTTTCCGTTGGTTGTAAATTGATAAAATTATCATCAGAATATATTCCATTCGAAATGCTAACTATAAATGCTTCATATGCTTCTTCATCTATGCTAATTTCGTCATTTTTAAGCATATCAATTATATTTTTAGCATCTTCAGGTTCACCAAGATTTTTTAATGTCTGATAGAAAGCATTTTTTTGGATGGTTCCTGCATAATCAAATTTTTTAAAAATTAATTCATCATACTCTTTTGGTACATAATTTTTCCTTTCTTCTTCTGTGGCATTGATATGTTGTGGTATCCTGTCTTTGCTTAATTTTTTTTGGAATATTCTCTCATAAAATGATATTTTTCGAAAATTGATATCATTTTCTATTGATGAAAAATCATTAATAACATTTTTTGTTAATTCAAATGGATAATGTTCCGTAAATAAATTTACTGCTTCTTTTGCTGCCAATTCAATCTGTTGAGGGCCATCTGTTTGCTGAAAATTTCTAGCAAGATACTCGGATAGCCAAAAAATATATCCATCAACTTTTCTGCTATCCATTCCTATTTCCTTATCATATGAATACTCATCAATAACAGTCATGAGCTACACCTTTCTTTTTAGACTATCCAGATAATCCGCCCATTCCTGAAGCATACGGCGGCGCTCAGGCAAATATTCGGCGTAATTGTACGAAGCCCTGACGGCATTCCGTTCACCGTGGGCAAGCTGGCGCTCAATCCAGTCACGATTATAGCCCTGTTCGTTGAGCAGGGTGGAGGCCATGCCCCGGAAGCCGTGTACGGTCATTTCATCGGCGGTGAACCCCATACTGCGGAGCGCCACCAACAGCGATTCCTCCGCTATCGGCTTGGTATCAGTCCTGGGGGAAGGAAAGAGGAAGCGGCCAAGGCCGGTGTATGGCTTCAGACCTTCCAGCACGGCCAGAGCCTGACGAGACAACGGCACGATGTGAACCTGTCGCATCTTCATCTTTTCTGCGGGGATGCGCCATTCGGCTGCTGCAAAGTCAAATTCAACCCATTCCGCCTTTTGCAGCTCTCCGGGGCGGACGAACACCAGCGGGGCAAGCTGGAGGGCGCACCGCATAGGTGTAAAGCCGGTGTAGCTGTCGATGGCCCTGAGCAATTGCCCGATACGTTTTTTGTCGGTCAGCGTGGCCATGTGTTTTACGCTCACCTTTTGCAGGGCGCCGCGCAGATCGGCGGAAACATCATGTTTGGCCCGGCCCGTGACGATGGCATAGCGGAATACCTGCCCGCAAAGCTGTACTAGCCGGTGAGCGGTTTCAACGGCTCCGCGGCCTTCGGCATGTCGGGCGGCTTGCAAAAGGTCTGGAGCCTCGACTTCGTTGACGGGCTTGGCACCGAAAACGGGGAAAAGCTGTTTCTCCAGCCGGGAGAGGATTTTTTTGGAGTGACTTTCGGCAAGGCCTTGCGAATGATTAGCGTGCCACTCGCGGGCCACGGCTTCAAAGGTGTTCTCGGTCTTCGCCTGGACACTTGCCTTTTCAGCCTGCCGCTTCTGGCTTGGGTCGATGCCGTTGGCAAGCAGTTTTTTGGCTTCTTCCCGCCGTTCCCTGGCTTCTTTCAAGCCGATGAGCGGGTAAGTGCCGAGCGAGAGCATTTTCTCCTTACCCTCAAAACGGTATCGCAACCGCCACCACTTACCCCCGGCAGGGGTAACAAGCAGAAGCAGCCCGCCGCCGTCGACCAGCTTGAGCGGTTTATCCTGTACTTTGGCGTTTTTGATGGCAACATCGGTGAGCGGCATAGTCATTCTCCATATGGGTAACTGACTTTTCGACCTCTGCTGTTACCCGTAAAATTACCCACAGTTACCCAGGCTGTCAACGCACTTCCATGCACATTGACAGACTCCACTTTGCCAAAAAAGCTAAGTCCACCAAGGCTTTTTGTACCTTGGTGGACTTTCTTGTTTCTAGTGCTGGTGGGCAGTACAGGACTTGAACCTGTGGCCCCCGCCGTGTGAAGGCGGTGCTCTACCAGCTGAGCTAACTGCCCGTGAACCGGAAAACGGATATAGCCGCATAGCACCGGCTCTGTCAAGCGAGCTTTGCACTTTTTTCATTTTTATGACGCCTTCCGGCTATCGCCGCAATCGCCTTCTACAGGAAAGTGCTGGACAAAACCGCCTGGAGCGGGTAAGACTGTCCGACGCTATATCAGGATATATTGATATACACATTATTCCTGCCGCCAAAACCGCTTGGATTGCGCGGCTGTTTTTGTAAAAACCTTTTACCGCGCACTGCGCACGAACAAGGCCCGGCTCCCGACAACGCCGCGCCGACCGGAGGACACCGCATGATACCCGCCAAAGGCAAATACTATTTTACCTCTGAGTCCGTTACCGAAGGCCACCCGGATAAAATAGCCGACCAGATATCCGACGCCGTGCTCGACTGCCTGCTTGCCCAGGACCCGGAATCGCGCGTTGCTTGCGAAACGCTCGTCACCACGGGCCTCGCCATCATTGCCGGCGAAATCACGACCAAAGCATATGCGGACCTGCCTGCCATCGTCCGTAAAACGATCAAGGAAATAGGCTACACCCATTCGGATATGGGATTCGACGCCAGCACCTGCGCCGTCATGTCCACCATCGACAAACAGTCGCCGGACATCGCCCAGGGCGTTGACCGCAAAACCGACGAAGACCAGGGCGCCGGCGACCAGGGTATGATGTTCGGCTACGCCTGCAACGAAACCCCCACGCTTATGCCCGCCCCCATCTACTGGGCGCACAAGCTTTCCCAGCGCCTGACCGAAGCGCGCAAAACTGGCGTCATCCCCTACCTGCGCCCCGACGGCAAGACCCAGGTCTCCTTCGAGTACGTGGACGGCAAGCCCGTGCGCGTCAACAACGTGGTCGTCTCCACCCAGCATGCGGATTCCGCCACACAGGAACAGATCATTGCCGACGTAACCAAACACGTCATCATTCCCACCCTGCCCGAATCGCTTTTTGACCCGAAAAGCTGCGAAATCTTCATCAACACCACCGGCCGCTTCGTTATCGGCGGCCCCATGGGCGACTGCGGCCTGACCGGCCGCAAGATCATCAACGATACATACGGCGGCATGGGCCGGCACGGCGGCGGCGCGTTCTCCGGCAAGGACCCGTCCAAGGTCGACCGTTCCGGCGCCTACATGGCCCGCTACATCGCCAAAAACGTCGTGGCTTCCGGGCTCGCTCCCCAATGCGAAGTGCAGATCGCGTACTGCATCGGCGTCGCCAAACCCGTTTCCGTGCTCTGCTCCTCCCTCGGCACCGGCCACATCTCCGATGAAATCCTGACCAAGGCCGTGACCGAAGTGTTTGACCTCAGGCCCTACCACATTATCAAACGGCTGGACCTCAAGCGCCCCATTTTCGGCAAAACGTCCTGCTACGGGCATTTCGGACGCGAGCTCCCCGAATTTACCTGGGAAAAAACGGATGCCGTGAGCGACCTGAAAACCGCGGCCAAAGCGTAATAGTCTACACAAATACGCTTAACGCATGCAAGAGGCCCGCTGGAAAGCGGGCCTCTTTGTATTTCCTTGTATTTTACCGTGATTTATCCGCAATGTATGCGTTATTTTTATATTGACCTAAATAAGGTGGCTGTATAAAAAAAACACAGTATACCAATGCTGTCCGGCTAAGGTGCGTTAAATATGTTCAAAATCTCCGAGGTTTATGCTACAAAACAGTTGCATAACCCATTGCAGCCCAAGGAGATTTTGAACATGAGCCATCATAATACACTCTTTTCTCAAATGCTATCATTGATTCCCAGACATGTTTTTCAGAAACTGGAAGCCCGGCATAAAACAGGTCGTTCTTCTCGACAATTCGGCTTTAAGGAACAGTTTACGGTCATGGCTTTTATCCAGCTTGCAGCAAGGCGCTCCATGCGTGACGGATTGCGCTGTTTGGCCGCCTGCGGCAAGAGGCTGTATCATTTTGGCCTTTTTCCCGTTGCACGTTCCACTTTCTCCGATGCCAACAACTCCCGGCCTGTGGGCTTTTTCAAAGATCTATTTGCCGACATGTACAGCCTGTGTGTTCCCAAGGCCTCCAAACACAAATTTCATTTCAAATGCAAACTTTACAGCATGGACGCCACCACCATCAGCCTGTGTTTGTCGCTGTTTCCCTGGGCCACGTTCCGCCAAAACAAGGGCGGCGTCAAAATGAACACAGTGCTTGACCACGATGGTCATATCCCGGCATTTGTCACCGTTGATGTGGCCAAAACGCACGAAAGCCGTATGGCGAAAAGTCTTTCTCTGCCCAAAGGCTCCATCGTGACCTTCGACAAAGGCTATGTCAGTTACCCCTGGTTTCAGACCCTGCTCGAAAATGGCATCTTTTTCGTCACCCGCCTGAAGGACAACGCTGTTTACAAACTGCTGGAGCGCCGCCCGGTGAACCGCACAAGCGGGGTTACTTCCGACCACATTATCGAAGTGAAGCACAGCCGGGGAAAAGTCTTGCGCCTGCGTCGCATCGGCTACCGGGACGCCGAAACAGGCAAGCGTTACGAATTTCTGACAAATCACTTTCGCCTGTCCGCCCGCACCATCGCCGATATTTACAAAGAACGCTGGAAAATCGAACTCTTTTTTCGCGAAATCAAACAGAATCTACGCATCAAAAGCTTTGTCGGGAACACGGAAAATGCTGTATTGATTCAGATTTATACCGCGCTGACCGTCTACCTGCTCCTGGCCTACCAGAAATTCCTGAGTAAAACAGGGCTGTCCGTGCAGCAACTTTTCCAAATCGCCTCACTGAACATCCTCGGAACAGACTCGCTGGAAGAACTCCTGAAGCCCCGACGACGAAAAAATGAAAACCTCTATAACCTCAGTC
The DNA here is from genome assembly GCA_900079685.1 of uncultured delta proteobacterium. Lineage (NCBI taxonomy): Bacteria > Deltaproteobacteria > uncultured delta proteobacterium. The sequence continues at coordinate 42,066 of LT599020.1, read as the reverse complement.
TGTTATCCTTGGCAGCTTAACCGGACAGCATTGACAGTATACGACGTATTATATAAATTCAGTGTCATTAAAAAATGAAAAGGCTGTATTCTTAGGAAGAAAAAATAATACAGGGTCGCCTTACGCTCTTCTCGCCGTTTGCATATTTTTTTGCTGCGACGCAACCTGCATCAACAGGATATACCATGTCAATATTCAAAAAACTTATCCTTCTTGTTTCCGCGACTATTTCCTGCCTTATCATCGCCTTGTGTCTCACAGGATATTTTTTGATTTCAGGTACTGGGAACGATTCAGCCAAAAGCCAGCTCGCCATCTACAGCAATGTAGTGCAGCAGGAGATAGAAATATCCATGCAGGCGCAAAAGACCTTTGGCGGCATCCTGCAGAACGATCATGCGTTCGCCCGGGCGGTGGCGGCCGGCAACGTGGACGCGCTGCGCGGCTCGGCCAAGGAGTTGATGGACTCCCCCCTGATCGACCTTGTCACGATTTGCGATGCCAAGGGCGTCGTTCTTTTGCGCGGGCACTCGGACAAAGCCGGAGATACCCTGCCCGCCACCCGCGCCAGCATGAAGATTCCCCTGACCGAAGGGAAAACCATCGTGGGCATAGAGCCGGGCAACGTGGTCAAACTAACGCTCGCCTCCGGGGTGCCCATCCGCCACGAGGGCAACATTGTCGGCGTGGCCATCCTGGGCATGGATATGACGTCCGGGGCTTTTGTCAAAAAAATCAAAGACCAGATGAACGTCGAATGCACCATCTTTATGGATGACACCCGCGTTTCCACCACCGTCATCAACGCGGAGGGCAAACCCGCTGTCGGCACCAAGCTCAACAACGACAAAATTTACCAGGCCGTCATCAGCAGAGGGGAAAAGGTTCCTTCCCGCAACACGATCCTGGGGGCGGAGTACGACACGGTATACTGGCCCTGGAAGGATATGACCGGCAAAAACGCGGGCATTCTCTTTGTGGGCCTTTCACGGGCCAATATTGAAAGCGCCCAGACAAAGGTCGTTTTGTACTTCGTGCTGGCCGGCATCCTGGTTGGCCTTCTCATGCTCGCCTGCGGCTCCTATGTGGCGCGCGCCATTGTCCGCCCGCTCCGCGCCGCGACCGGGTTCGCCGAACAGGTGGCGGCGGGCAACCTTGACGGCACCCTGGCCGTCACGACAAAGGACGAGGTGGGGGTTCTCTCCCGGGCGCTCGGCGTTATGGTCCAAACGTTGAAAAAGATGATTCTGGAAACCGGGGAAAAATCCCGCGAGGCCGAGGAGCAAGCCCAAAAAGCCCTGAGCGCCATGAAAGAAGCCGGTACCGCCAAGGAAAAGGCGGAAGCCGGGCAACAGGCCATTCTTCAGGCCGCGGCAAACGTGGAGCAGGTTGTGTCGCGCGTTTCCTCCGCCGTGGAAAACATCAACCGCCAGGTTGACGCTTCCACCACCCAGGTCACCTTCCAGCACGAGCGCGTGACCAACTCGGCAACCGCCATGGAAGAAATGAACGCCACGGTGCTTGAAGTCGCCAGAAGCGCCTCCGCCGCGGCGGAAAGTTCCGAACGCGCCATGGAAAAGGCCAGAGAAGGCGAAGGGATCGTCAAGAATTCCATTGATTCCATCATTAACGTGCAGAAAGACACGGAAGATCTGCGCACGGCCATGAACAAACTCGGCGAGCAGGCGGTGAGCATCGGCACCGTTATGACCGTCATCAACGACATTGCCGACCAGACAAACCTGCTCGCCCTCAACGCGGCCATTGAAGCCGCCCGCGCGGGCGAAGCCGGCAGGGGCTTCGCCGTTGTGGCCGACGAGGTGCGCAAACTCGCGGAAAAAACCATGGACGCGACCAAGGAAGTCTCCAGCGCCATAACCGGCATTCAGGCGGGGGCGCGGGACAGCATAACCGCCGTGGACCGCACCGGCAAAAACCTGGGCATCGCGACGGACCTTGTTGCCAAGTCCGGCGAGGCGTTGCAGCATATCGTTTCCGAATCCGTGGCCATGGCTGACCAGATCCGCAGCATTGCCACCGCTTCTGAGGAACAGGCCGCGACGAGCGAGGAAATTGCCCGCTCGCTTGACGAGATAAATACCAGCGCGTCGGAAACCGCGACAGCCATGCAGGCTTCGTCCGACGCGACCGGCGACCTCACGCACCAAACGCACGAATTGCAGTCGCTCGTGCAGAAACTGCGTTCCGACGGGTAAGAAAATATCCCCAAAGGGGAACGAAAAGCCTCACAACATCGCCCCCATCAGGCGGCACCGTAAAACAGCCCGCTGGCTGAAACGGTAAAACCTGATGGGGGCTTGCTTTTGCGATCCGCCGCGTGAAGGCCCCTGCCCGCGATGCCCCTCTACACGTTTTTGCACAACCGCAGGCTTGGTATGGTGGCAAGGCACAGCAGGCCGAAAAGGAAATACCCCGTGGCGAAACTCAGATACTCGCCGCAAACCCCGAGCAGCATCGGGACCATCCCGCCTCCCAGGTACGTGGCCACGGGCAGAGAAAGCGAGAGCAGCATCGCCTGCTGCCCTATGGGAAAAGCCCGCGCCAGAAGAGCGAACAACGCCGGGAAAGCGAACGCGGTCGTCATGGATTGGCAGGCCATGGCCGCGAGAAGCCCGGGTTTCCCCACCAGCGACGCCGGAAGCGCCATGGCCATGAGCGCGATACCGTGTACGGCGAGAAAAAGAAAAATGGCCCGCACCACGCCCAGACGGGCGGCCGCCACCCCGCCCAGCAAAACGACAAAAGGCGACGCCACCCGCGAAAGCGACAGCAGCTGCGAGGCCTCCATGCTGCCCAGGCCCTGCTCGGACGTCAGGGAAAGGGGCAGCACGCTGTAGGGGGCGAACTCGCCGCCCACAGCCAACGCGAACAGCCATATGAAGACCCAGAACACCGGCGTCTTCAAGGCTGCGGCGATGCCTCCCGCCGAGGGCCTTTCCGTTTTTTCCCGCCCTCCCTTGCCGAACAGCAAAAAGAGCGTCCCCATGGCGATCGACAGCACCCCCATGACGACCATGGCGCTCTGCCACCCCTTATACGTCGCGATGGTCTCCGCCAGGAGCGGTGAAAAAATAAAGCTTACCGCGGGCGACAGTTCGTGGACGGCGACGGCCGTACTCCAGTTCGCGGGCAGCACCAGACTCCCCAGCGTTGCCATGGCCGCGGGCATATAGGTGCCGCTGACAAACCCCAGCAAGGCGAAGAACAGGCGGACTTCCCACAGGGAATGCGCGCGGGAAATGCACAGCAGCATGATGCCGCTGCCGATGGCGGAAAATGCCACAATCTTTCTTGGGGCCACGCTTGCCGTCACAAAGCCGGAACTCAACAGCCCGCAGGAAAATCCGGTGGAGAGAAACAACAACAGCGAGGTCGCCTGCACGTGGTCGAGGTTGAGGCTCCTTTCCATATGCACGAGAAGCGGGCCGAGGATGGCCCTGTCCGTATAGTTCACGAAAAACACGGCGGTAAGAAAAAGCACCGCGGGCATGGCGCCGTTTATACGGCCCGAAGTGACGGCGTTACCGCCGGAAATGTCCATGGCGTAAACCTGCCTTATACCGTGACTGCGCGCGCGGCGCCGGGGTGTCAAACAAGGAAGCAAAAAGCGGCCAACGCCCCCGCTGTATATCCGAAGTCATGAGAGGGCCTTGCGTGTCTTGCGGATACACCTCTTTCCCGGAAAAGCAAAGCCGTTTGACGCGACGGCGCCATAAAACTCCGCGCCGGGCGCGAGCGGCGCCGGAATCTCCGGAGCGGCGTCCCCTTCTTCCCGGAAAACACCGGCCGTAAAAAAAGTCCCGGCCGGAAACCTCCGGCCGGGACACAGCAACAGCGTGGATCGTTCCTACTTCTTGGAGTCCATGTACTCGATGAGTTGGAGCACCTTGTTGGAATAGCCCCACTCGTTGTCATACCAGGACACGAGCTTGACGAAGGTATCCGTCAGCGCGATGCCGGCCTTGACGTCGAAAATGGACGTGCGCGGATCCCCGATAAAGTCGGAGGACACTACTTCGTCTTCCGTGTATCCGAGGATGCCCTTGAGCTCGCCTTCGGAGGCTTTTTTAAGCGCCGCGCAGATTTCTTCATACTTGGCGGGCTTTTTCAGGTTGACCGTCAGGTCCACCACGGAGACGTCCAGGGTCGGCACACGGAAAGACATGCCCGTGAGCTTGCCGTTCAGTTCCGGGATAACTTTGCCCACGGCCTTGGCCGCGCCGGTGGAAGACGGAATGATGTTGTAGGAAGCCGCGCGGCCGCCGCGCCAGTCTTTCTTGGAGGGGCCGTCAACGGTCTTCTGGGTGCCGGTGGCGGAGTGCACCGTGGTCATGAGGCCGTCGGTGATGCCGAAGTTGTCGTGCACAACTTTGGCCAGCGGAGCCAGGCAGTTGGTGGTGCAGGACGCGTTGGACACGATGGTCATGTCGGGCTTGTATGCATTCAGGTTGACGCCGCACACGAACATGGGGGCGTCCTTGGACGGGGCGGAAATGATAACTTTCTTGGCGCCGCCTTTCAGGTGCGCGCCGGCCTTTTCCATATCCGTGAACACGCCGGTGGATTCAACCACGTAATCCGCGCCGCAGGAACCCCAGGGGATGCTGGCGGGATCTTTTTCGTCAAAAAAGCACACTTTGTGCCCGTTGACGACCAACTCCTTGTCCGTATGGCCGATCTCGCCTTTATACTGGCCGTGAATGGTGTCATAGCGCAGCATGTAGGCGCAATAGTCCGGGCTCATGAAGGGGTCGTTGATGCCCACGAATTCGATGTTGGGGTTGGAGAGCCCGGCCCGGAAAACCAGGCGGCCGATACGTCCGAAGCCGTTGATGCCGACACGAATCTTGCTCATAACTGTACCTCTTGGCGTTTTTTTACCACTGCCCGGAAGGGAAGAGGAAAGGATTACGTTCATTTCAGGGGATGGCCCTGGAGATCTCGTGAACCCGATAAATATACTCGCGAAACGATATACTGGCAACGTATAAAGAAATAAGCGACCCGCCGCCGGGTGTAATACAGTGAGGCGCGTTGTTGCCGCAACCGCCCCGGCAGGCCAGTCTCGCCTTGCGCCGCTTGGGAAGCGGTAAAGGCCGGCCCTTGTACGAAGTACATAACGTTAGATCCCCCTGGAGGGACGGGGGACGGGCCGTCTTTGCCCGCCGTTCGGTTGCCGCTCGCCCCTTGTTCGCCGTCGCGCATCAACGGCTCATTTGCCGCCTGTCTGCCGTGCAAACGAAGCCACTATCAGGCGGCAAACGGGGCAGTGAAAAAAAAGCGATCGCCCCCCCAAAAAAATCTTGACGCCTCCGCCCTCCTCGCGTAAACACTGTTTCTCCGAGCGGGTCACCCCGCACCGGCCAAGCGTCCCCATCGTCTAGCCGGCCCAGGACAACGGCCTTTCACGCCGTCGACAGGGGTTCAAATCCCCTTGGGGACGCCAAGAATTTCAACAGGTTACAGTCTCTTTTCGGTCTCGGAGCCGCTGGGTTACAAGCTCCGGGTTACATTTTCCCTCAAGGACAGCAACTCCTTGGGGGATTTTGTTTTTCAGCAGATCACCCACTATCTGCCCTATGCCACTGCCGCCGAGCGCCGCCAGAATGTCGCTCTGGTCTGTGTACAATCCAGCACTTTTCACATAGGTGTCGGTCGTCGTCGCCCGGTAATGCCCCATCAGGACTTGCGCCGAGTTCAGGCCCGACCCCTCAAACGTGATGGCCGCGCTCTTGTGCCGGATCGCATGGAAGCCAAAGGGTTTTACCCCCGCTTTTTCGCACAGGTCTTTCATGAAGTGCCTGCGCTGTCTGAAAGGGTCGCCCATATAGCTGTCGCAATGCACTTGCATGAAGACATTATCGACTTGGCAAGGACGGGCCTCTTTCCACCATGCCAGGGCTTTTATCAGTTCCGGATGCATCTGGAGCCACCGGACCCGCTGTTGCCCATTTCCGGCCTTGTTGTCCGTCAAACGGACCTTCCCGTCAGCAAGGTTGACATCCTGCCAGGTCAGCCGGAACACTTCGCCCCGCCGAGCACCCGTAAAGTACAGGGTCAACAGGAAAACGAGGTCTTGGCCTTTGGCCTGCTGTAAAACCTTGATAACGTCCTCTTCCGAAGGAACGTACCTGTCCTTCCTTTTTACCGGAAAAGGTTTCACCTTGAGAAAAGGTGACATCACCTGGGGAAAGCCGTCAAAGAAGTCTGTTCCCCAAGTCCATGCAGCCAGAAGGTTTTTGCGATACTTGTTGGCCACATTGCCGCCCCGCTCGTCACTCACCTTCGACAAAAATGCGTATGCCTTTGCCGAGGTGACCTCTTCCAGAGAGCCGATTTTTTCTTTGCCGCAATACGCAAAGAAATCCTTCATAACCAACTTTTTCTCCACATGCGTCTGACGGCTCATGGTACGTTGCGCGTGGTCAAGGTAACTATCACCCCAGGCCATAAGCCTTTCTAAGCCCGTTGGGGTCATTATGCCCGCCAACGCCTTCTTCCGTTCCGTTTCCTCCCATTCTTTTGCAGCCCGCCATTCCGGGCCTCCTTTCTTTCCGGGCGGGAACATCTTGCAAGCGACCTGCTTGCCGTCGATCACCACCCGCGCCATCCAACGATTTCCTTTGTTCGGTCTCAAAGTCGGCATTGTTGAAGTACTCCAACACTGCTCCCCATTTGAAACGCCAGCGGTTTCCAATGCGCCTGCCGCCTAACGCGAAAGCTACCCTCTTCACTGTGCGAGGGTCAAGGCGCAGTTTTTCGGCAACCTGGCTGAGCGTTAAAATTTCTTCCGGAGCGTATTCCATATTATTCTCACCGCCTTTTTGCGGCGGACCATTCATTCGCCAATGGGCATTCCTGCCGATCCCTTTCCCGGCGCACCTTCGTAATATTTACTGACCAGCTCCAGCACGGTATTGCAGCCATTCATGAGCAACATTTTTTCTTTATGCCGCCGTACACCGCTGTAGCTTATCCCAAGGCGCTCCGCGATTTTCTTATCGGCCATACCCGTCAGCATCAGTGTAAAGACCTCTTTGCCGCGAGGGGTCAACTTGAGGAAGTCAAGCGAGTGCGCTTCGTTTTGATAAAGAACGTGCAGCATTTCAATATTGCTATGAGCGCCAAGCAATTTTCTCATTGCGAAGAGATGGAAATGGACTGCATCGATCCCAATAGATAGTGCCACTGCAATATCTTTTGGGGCGGACCCCATTCAATATGAAGCTGAGAATTTTTTTCTGCTGCTTTGTAAGTCTTTCCATAATGATTCCTCCTGGTTGCGGCATTACGAACACGGCAAAGTGCCTATTCGATGTCGTCTAGCACGGAGAAATCACGCGGAGCAGTGGCGAAATTACTAGATTTTGAAAGTATTTGTCAGTTTTGGTTAGAAGGCGACGCTGCTCCTTGTCATTTTGAAATTTCCCTGCCGCATGGCGTAATGCGGAGTACTCCAAGTATAGAATAATGGTTTTTGCAAATCTGCCCAACGAATAATTGGAATTTCCCCTTGTCTTCCATATTAAATACCCCGATAGGCGCTTTAAAAAAGCCTGCCGGGGCAACCAGGGGGACGCTTGGCGTCAGAATCAATTTCTCAAATCGCGGTGCTCAAAACCAGCATACTGACAAGCACGATTCCCGAGGCAATGCCCAAATTCTTTTTCCATCCGGGGTTGCCTTCAGAAAAAGATCGGGCAGCACACGTTCCAAACAAAATTCCTCCAAATAATCCTATCCCTGCGAGCACAAAGCCGACCGGCATACGGAGCAGCATGACTGGGGGCTGTGTCTGGCCAGACCCGATTTGAAAACCAAGCCACATCAAAAGGCTCCCATGCAGCAGCAGAAAAACAAGCGCGAGCGCCCCCCACATCAGCAAGGTGCGAATGTGGCTTTTCAAAGAGAGCCTCTCCGCTTGTTTCACCACGCTTTCAGCAAGTTTTCCTTGCGCCAGAGCGACCTCATTTTGCGCAGCCTGAGATAGCCCGCTGAAAATTTCGGTGGCAGCCTGAGATATTTTTCCCGGCAGCTCGTCATAGTATTTTCGTTGGTATTCCATTGCCGTGATCAGCTCCCACAAGGCATCGTTATCGGAAATGCCAAAGGCGTCTTGCACCCGATGCAGTCGCTCCTTTTCCTCGCTGGAAAGTTTGCGTTCAAGAAGCCGCTCAAGGCGGCTCAATTTTTCTGCGTCCATTTATTTATCTCCAAGCGCGACTGTGAACATTTCACCGCATTTCTGCCGCCATCGCCGTAATTCGGCGCGGTCGCCCAAAGGCAAGTCGGCAAGCGCATTTTTTATCGGCGTCCTGCCGGAATACAGCTTGTCCGCAACTCGGTCAGCCAGATCGGGAAAGTCCAGAGTCTTTCCTTTTTTCTCGATATGGGTTCGCGCTTTCGAGGTATTGTACAACTCAAATTTTTCCGATGCGCCAAAATACATATTCCGGCAAACATGGACGTGGGCATCGGGGAAAGAGTTCAGAAAACCGCGCAAAAGCTCCACGGAATCCCGTTGCCGGTTTACAACCCAAAAGGTGACCAGTTCCCGATTCAATTCTCCCAAAGTTTCCCGCAACATGGCTCCGTATTTTTCAATTCCGGCATTGCTCCGGGCAGCGGAATTTATGAGCACGGTATGCTCCGAAAACGCTTCGGCCACGTTCATCAATTCTATCCAGCCATCCGAAATATCCAGGTCGATAATTTTACAGGCCAGGGTGTCATTTTCATGCGGATGGTGGGCCTTGTAGACATCAGGATTCGAGGTGTCGGTTTCCAGCAACAAGACTCTTTTTCCGTCTTCAATCAGGTGGTCGAGCAAAGCGAAGGACAGCTTGCTTTTTCCAACCCCGCCCTTGCTTCCTCCCACATAATAAATGGGCGCGTTCATGCTATAAATCCTCCAATGGTGTGTCAGGTGTTATGGTAAATGATCCGAAGGCGGGCGGGGTTTCCACCGCTTTTGCCGACGCTGGTTTGGACGTGGTTTTGGAAGCTGGCTTTGCTTTCGCCTCCTGCTGATTCTTTTCGTTTTCCGGCTTCAAATATTTCTCCACCAGGTAGGCGGGAATGATAATGCCCTCGGCTTTCAGCATCGCGCTGAGTTCTCTTGGCGTGTAGCCTTGCTTCAAGGCTTTCCGAAAGTCTTTCTCCAAAATTCCCGCTGCTTCCTCCCTCGTTTTTCTGTCACGCGGTTTCAAGTTCAAAGTGCAACACCCAGTCCTTGGGTATTGGCGTCTTCTAAAAAAACTTCATAGGGTGTCTTAAACCCAAGGCATTTTCTAGGCCGCCAGTTCAAGCGGCACATTGCCGCTATGATCTCATCTTGCGTGACCGATGCCAAGCTTACCCCCTTGGGGAAGTATTGGCGTAGAAGGCCATTGGAGTTCTCGTTCAAGCCACGCTCCCACGAATGGTAGGGGTGCGCAAAAAATCCCTGAGCCTCGAGTGTAGCTGACACATCGGCATGGTAGCTGAACTCCTTGCCGTTATCATAGGTAATAGTCTGAACAAAGTCCTTAATGGGTGTCAAGAGTCCTTCAATGACCCGCCTTACTTCGCTGGCGCTTTTGTTGGGAGCCTTGCCAAACAGGAAAAGACGACTTTTACGCTCTGCAAGTGTCACCAAAACGGGGCCTCCTTTACTGCCTTCAACGGTATCAGCCTCCCAATCACCAAGGCGTGAGCGCTCGGCAACAATGGACGGGCGTATGTCTATGCTGATACGCCCCTTGATTTGACCTCGTCTGTCGGGTTTGCCATATCGTCGTTTGCGTTTGCGCTGGCAGCGCAAATGGCTGTGCAGCGTTCCTCCTCGTTTTTTGTCCGCCAGAATGTACTGGTAAATCCATTCATGACTGAGGGCAAAACCTTTGCGTTTGAGAACTCCAGAGATTTGCTCCGGACTGAAGTCCTGGTGCAGACACTGTTCAACATACGTCCATACCTCAAGGCCAATGCGCTTCTTCCCTTTACTGGTCTGCCTTTTCTGACTGCGCTTGTGTGCCTGCCTGTAGCGGTAGCCACGCGCCCCGGTATTTCGCGCAAGTTCGCGGCTTACAGTTGAGACGCTACGGCCTATCGCTTTGGCTATGGCCCTCAGTGACGTTCCACTTTTCACTGCCTGGCAGATGTAGTACCGTTCTTCCCTGGCAAGGTGTGCATAGCCCATACGCCCCTCAATCTTTGGTTGGATGGAGAGGCTAAAGGGCTATACCACCTTGCCTTTTCATTCAACTTTGAGGGTGTTGCACTNATTCCAGGCCTTGTCGCCTGCGTTTAAACTACGCACGAAAGGGATTGATGAAACATATTTCTATGATGATACAAAAATCAGGGTACTTTCGTATGAGCCGCTCAACAATCGAGATTTGTTGCTGTTGTTATCGCTGTTGGCCTTTTGCAAACCGAATGGAGTGGTGGGCATCCCTGAAGGTCTTCGAGGTAAGATGAATCTCAAGTGGGAATATGAAAGCGAGGGCATGACGATCAGGCTCTCGTGGCGAAAGCTTGCAGAGATCTGTGGGCTCTCATGGAATGGGCAGTTGAAAGCGCAACTCCACAAGTCACTTTTTCGCCTTTGGGGCATTGGGTTTCATACGCTGCGTGCTGATGGCAAAGAATCTGCTTGGCATTTGCTCGCTTATGAGGCCAATGATGATTTGGTTGAAATCTCGATTAATCCGCGCCTGGCGCAAGCGTTAAACCTGCAAAATCCGACGGTGTTCAGATTTGTTGTTTATAATCTGGATATTATGAAAGGGCTGAGCAAAATTGGATTTTTCCTTCTGTTTTATCTGTCTGCCAGATTAGATGAGGGCGGGACGAAAACCTTTTTTCTTGAAACAATCAAAAATGGGCTCTGGCAACAGGAAGAGGTTTCCAGTGAGCTTGCACGCAAGCGAACGCTTTCTATTCGGATTGCTTTTAAGGAATTAGCAGATACCGGTCTGTGGGATTTTTCTGAGGACACCGACTCTGGAAGAGTATTTGTCACGCGTAAAAGACGCAATTGGGCAAAGGCAGGGTAGTATGACCTATCACACAATAAATGCTCAATGGAGTTGCCCCTGCTAAACCGGACACTCCAAGTTTTGCAATGAACGGATAAACTCACGAGGTGAGAGCATCCGCAGGGCCTTATGTGGGGCATTTTCATTATAGTCTTCAAACCAACCGGGAAGCTGCGCCATCACAGTTTCGGCATCCGATCGATCGTTGCAGAAGACGTAATCCCGTTTGAATGTTTTGACGAGAGCTTCAGCCATACCGTTGCTTTGGGGGCTGCGAGCTGGAGTAAACTTGCTGACGATGCCCAGCGCGGCGGCAAAAGTTATTGTTTCTCTTGCCGTGTAGCAGGAGCCGTTGTCGGAGAGCCATTCAACTGACTGCAATGTTTTGACATCCCCGAACCGTTTTTCAACGCATGCCAGCATGACGCTTTGCGCCATGTCAGCACTGTACCCGCCAGTGGTGGCGGAATAGGCCATCACTTCCCGGTCGCAAGTATCCAGGGCAAAGATAACGCGCACCCGCTCACCGTTGTCGCAGACAATTTCAAACCCGTCAGAGCACCAACGCTGATTTCTTTGTAGTGTGGAAACCTTGCCCGTGTGGGCTTTGTCTGATCGGCTGCCAGTAAACCGTGCCAGCAACAGGTTGTTCTGCCTCATTATCCTGTATACACGTTTATGGTTGACCGGAGTGCGCCCACCGGCAATCAGTTGCCGATTAAGCAACCGCTGGATACGCCGATAGCCATAGGTCTGGCGTCCGCCCAAAAGTTCGACGATCAGCGGTAGAAGGAATGCGTCTTCCGCTTTGCTGTATCGTTCCGGACGAGGCCGTGGGCTGCGGCTACGTTCATAGGTGTTGGATCGGGACACCGCCAGGGCGTCCGTGACCCTTTTCACTGGAAATCCTCCACGCCGGACAAGGGCAGCCGCGAGATGAGTTTTTTTTCGCGACCAATGCGAACGGCTTCCTTGAGAATTTCTACTTCCAGTGTTTTGTTGCCGAGAACGCGCTCCAACTGACGGATTCGCTTTTTCAGGGTCTTTACTTCGGCAACGCTGACGACCTCGTCATTGGCTTCAATGGCTGTTTTGCCGCCTTCACTCATCTGTTTTCTCCAGCGGTAAAGCAAATTCGGAGCAACGCCATACGCTCGTGCCACCAGAGAAACCGACTGACCTGGGGCCATGCTGGCCTCTATCAGGCGAACTTTCTCACCGACAGACCAGCGACGACGGGGCGTTATGTTTACTATCTCCACCGTTGAACTTGTTTTAGCACTAGTTCCAGCCATAGTTCCAGCACCTCCTCCCAAGTTAGAGGGGTGTCCGGTCGAAATGGGGGCTACTCCACTCAACGAAGATTTTTTGATTCAATATGTTGTAAAGGATATGATGTTATTCTTCTATTTGAGAAGTTCTTGGGCAATAAAACAGTATTTCAATACGCAGATATTTCAAAAGAGAAACTTTGCAATATGAAATTTCAGTATTTCCTTGCAGACAAGAACCGGCAAGGGATGGGCATATATATCAGACCGACTCGGACTCGCATGCATGGCTATATTTTTCTTGACGACTTGTCCCAGCCGATGATCAGAAAAATGAAATCAAATGGTTATTCATTTTCAGCGATTATTGAAACTAGTCCGGGTAATTTTCAAGGGTGGCTGGATTCTGGAACAGCTTTAGCTGAGGAGGAACGCTACTGGATTCAGAAAGATTTATGCCAGAGGTACGAGGCAGACCCTGGCAGTGTGAGCGGAGAGCATTTTGGTCGGTTGCCAGGGTTCCTGAATACAAAGATTGCATATCAAGGTAACGAGGGGCGTTCTCCTTGGGTGTTTCTCCGAGAAGCCTCGGTCAGTACGTCCCCAGTGTTGCTTGGAGGGATTGGTGAGATTCGTGGTTTCCTGTCAGGAGATGCATATTCTGAAGGGTTTTGGCAAATTCCTTCAGAGAGGGAGATTAAAATGTATAGGTCAAGCCAGGAGATGCTTCGCGCAAAGGGGTTGAATGATAACTCGCAGATTGATTATATCATATGCCGAATGCTGTATGATTGTGGCGTTGCGCCAGCTCATATCGCCGGGGTTCTAAAACTCGCGATGGAAGAGGATTTGAGAAATAAAAAGCATAAATTGTCTGATTATATCCCTCGGACGTTACGAAATGCTCTTTTTGACAAAGTCCCGAGTTCCTCAGCCAGTGAGTTGCCGTCTGTGACCGGATAACAGGCACTCATTAATAGTCAATACACAGTGCGCGGTGAAAACAGTTTTTGAGGCTGTTCCCCGCGTATTTTGCTTGTTTCGGCACATGTTGAGATCTCACACCTCGCCATTTTTTGAACTTGCCTTTCGGCTGTTTGGGAGGTCAAGGGGGGCAGAGCCTCCCTTGTGCCTTTATCTTTGCGCAGCACGTAGGAGGCGGCTCCCCTCTGGGGGACGACTCCTAGGGCGTGTGCGAAAAGTATCATAAAAATCGATCTAAGCTGTCTTTGCATCTAAAACGGCTCATAGTTGGATTCGCAGTTTTGCGCCCGCAGGTCTAATTTGTGGCCGTTTTTGTGGCATCTCCTCCTTGTGGCGCTTCTGTGCCGAGCCTGCTATCTCAACGTGAAGATTTTTAATGTTTGCCTTCTGTAGCAAGAACTCATGCTTCTCAATCTGATAACATGCTGATATGATAATAAAAATATCTACTTGCGTTACGGTTTAATCTTTCCATAAAATATTGTTGTCAGTAATTTTAACTGGTTACAGAAAAAGTGGGACTTTTTCGTAACGTTAGTGGGAGGTTTTCGTAACGCAGCGATTTTGTAACATGCTAATATTTATGAATAAAAAGGCTATTTTCAAAAGTCTCCTACACTTTCTTCTACAGAAGAAAGTGTAGATAGGTCTTTTCCAATCTATAGAAACAGGTATCTACACCACAATCCCCAAGGCATTGGGGGTAATCAACCGATACGAATCTAAATTTTGCCTTGAGTGCTTCGCGAAGATTAAGGCAGCAAGGAGGGCTTCGCCCCCCTTGACTCCCCCCTTTCATTTAGAATTGTGTCAGAAAATTATGATTTTTTTAAAAAAATGAATGATATTAGTTGTATGTGTAAGCGTTTCAAATTGGAATTTGTATAAAAAACTAAACTTTTTTTTCGAAGCTGGACAAGCTTGAATTTGGCTATATATTAGCCCCGGACGATTGGGTGGTGCGTGTTGTGCCTCAAGGGCAGTATTGTCGGGCGAGTAAAACAGGTGTCTTTTTTATGAAACAGTTTTTGCAGGCATGCAGGTATTATTTTGGGTACGCCTTCGTATTCAGTTTTTTTGTAAATATTCTGCAGTTGACATTTTCTATATATATGCTGCAGGTTTATGATAAGGTCTTGACTAGTTATAATTTGTCAACTCTGACTGTCATTACTGTTGGCGCAGTAATCTGTCTTGTCGTGATGGCTTTGCTCGAGTGGATTCGTTCGCGCCTTCTTGTGCGAGCAGGAATCGAGTTTGATAACATGCTGGGCGAACCGGTACTCCACCACAATTTGAGTAATGCTACGCAACCAGCTGGTCAGCCGCAGCAGGAATCTCAGGGTACGCTCCGAGATGTCCAGTTGTTAAGAAATTTTTTAGGCGGCAACGCGGTGTTTGCTTTTTTTGATTTGCCCTGGATGCCTATTTATTTAATCTTTATTTTTATCCTGCACCCTTCGCTTGGGTGGGTTGCGGTTCTTGGCAGCATTCTCGTTTTCATCTTGGGGCTTACTACTGAACGCCTTACGGGCAAACGTCTTGAAGCTGCAACTCAGCTTAATGTCCATGCCGCGAATTTTACCGGAGCGGCCATGCGTAATGCGAGCATTGTCCGGTCCATGGGGATGGTCGGTAATATTACGTCCCGATGGCGAAAGATGAACAATATTATTATAAATCTTCAAACACAAGCCAGTAAAAATGCGGGACTTATCCATTCAATAAGTAAAGCATTGCGAGTTGGCTTGCAGGTAGCAATCTATGCAGTAGGTGCATATCTGACAGTCATGCACGAATCAACAGCAGGCGTCATGATTGCAGCCTCAATTATTATGGGGCGTTCGCTGGCCCCAATTGATCAGGCAATGGCCACATACAAGCAGTCTCTTGAGGCTAAAACTGCTTACAAGAGACTGGATAAACTTCTTACCATGCAACCAACTAGCCAGCCCATGGAGCTACCTGCGCCTAAAGGGAATCTCACTGCTGAAAATCTTTATTTTGTTGTTGGTAATCGACAGCTTATCAAAAATATCTCGTTTCATCTTCCTGCTGGTGCATCACTGGCAATTATTGGCCCGAGTGCTGCAGGAAAGTCGACATTATGCAAGTTGTTGCTCAATATTTGGACTCCAAGCGCAGGAAAGACCCGAATTGATGGTGCGGATATTATGTCCTGGGACGCAGAGAGATTAGGTCCGTATATCGGTTACCTTCCACAGGATGTAGAATTATTTTCTGGAACTGTTGCCGAAAACATTGCCCGGCTCGGGGAAGTTGATTCACAAAAAGTTATCCGGGCAGCCCAAATCGCTGGAGTGCATCCCATGATCCTGGCATTGCCTAAAGGATATGATACTCCTATTGGCGAGCTTGGAACTGCTTTATCGGGTGGGCAGCGGCAACGTATAGGCTTGGCAAGGGCGCTCTATGGTGATCCTAAGTTGATTGTTCTGGACGAACCCAATTCCAATCTTGATGAGGCCGGTGACGCATGCCTTATTCAGGCTATTCTGAATCTTAAACAATTGGGTTCTACTGTCGTGTTGGTCACACACAAACCGAATATCCTTTCAATTGTTGATAATATTATATTGATGCAGGATGGGCAGATAGCTCTGAGTGGTAGTCGTGATGATGTGCTAAATAAGTTGGAGGCGTTGCGTCAGGAGCAGGTGCGGCAGGCTGAATTAGCCAGGGCACAGCAAGAAAGCCTTAATCCGTCAAAAAGTGAAGTTAATTCTGGCGAAGCTCAAGAGGCAGACAATGAAGATCAACAATAATTTTAAGCACGTTGCGGGTGCTGTTGAAACGTGGGTGATTACGCCTCTTGTTAAGTTGTTTAATAAAAATAAACACAAAGGTGAAACCGAGAACCCGCGAGAGATAATTCGTCAAGGAATGCTTGTTATTATCCTGTTCTTTGGCGGGTTGCTGGTCTGGGGTGTTTTGGGGCACATCAGTGGTGCTGTTGTTGGTCAGGGAAAAGTTAAGCTTGAGACTGAGCGCAAGACTGTCCAGCATCTTGAAGGAGGAATCGTTGATTCAATACTTGTTCAAGAAGGTGATGAAGTTGAAGAGGGGCAGCCGCTCATAATCCTCGAATCTGTACAGGTCGACGCCACAGCAAATATGTGGCAAAAGCAACTTGTTGGACAAAAGGCTGCGCTATTAAGAAATATTGCTGAAAAAATGCTGCAAGACAAGCTGGTCTGGCCTGATGAGTTGGTTAAGAAGGCAAAGGCTGCTGACTGTATGGATATTCTTAGCACTGAGGAAAAATTTTTTGCTGCACGAGTCAACGCGCTGGCAGGACAAATTTCCTTGCTGGAATCCCAAATTTCTCAGATTGATGCCCAAATTGTTGGCTCAGAAGACCAAATTCGAGCCGAGAATAAAATAATTGCAACGCTTCAGGAAGAATTAAAGGCCAAGCGGCAACTTTTCAATGAACGATATCTTGAAAAATCACAAATTCTAGAGCTTGAGCGTAATCTCGCGTCCCACGAAGGTAACAGGGGAAGTAGAAAACAGGCCGTAGCCGAAGCAAAACAGCGACGTGTTGAGCTGGCCTTAAGGATTGAAGATACAAAGAATAGGTTTGTGGAAGAAGCCAGCAACGCATCTAGCAAGTTGCAAAATGAGGTTTCTCAACTCGAAGAGAAACTACGTTCTACTCTTGACGTTAAGAACCGCTTGAAAGTACTTGCGCCAGTGGCGGGGCGTGTGGTTGATTTAAAAGTACATTCTAGAGGCGGGGTTATTCGAGCAGGCGAGCCGCTGATGGACATTGTCCCCCAGGACAAGCCATTGGTTGTCGAAACTCATGTTCCGGTGAATAAGATTACAGAAGTCTTTCTCGGACAGGAAGCTAATGTTCAGCTTGACGCATTTGATGCCCGCCTCATTCCACATATTCCTGGGAAAGTGACCTATATTTCTGCAGACCGTCTTGAAGAACGGACCAATGCAGGAATGCAGCCTTATTATCTGTGCTATGTGGAAGTTGACGGCAAAAAACTGCATGAAGAAAATGTTTACCTCTCACCTGGTATGCCTGTGACAGTCTACATTACAACAAAAAAGCGGAGTATCCTGTACTTTATTTTTGAGCCGCTTATAAAAAACTGGGACAGAGCATTGCGGGAATAAGATGAAGCTGGTGAAGCTATTTATGCGATGCCTGCTTGTATTTGCACTAGTGCAGGCCATGTGGGCACCGCAATCTTTTGCTGTGGGTAAAGAGGATGTCTTTCCTGTCATAGCTGCGCAAAGTCTCTATGTGGGCGATATGCCGGAGTACATGGAGCAAGTATGGCTGTATCTCCTTGAAGACAATTATTTTATCCTGAAGAAAACTCGTTCTGCCAGCGGAAAATCAAAGGCCCTCACACAGTTCACTGGTCGCTGGCGACAGATTGATGGTGGTGCCAACTTGCAGCTGACTAATGTCTTTGGCCTTCAGATGAATATGAATATTGGGAGTAGCGGCAAACTCTATAGCAGTGTCCAGGCTGCATCTATGTCAGCCCGGACTCTTGTGATGAAAAAATCACCCTTTAGTAGCCCGATGTTTAGGATATCGGCGGTGCTTGAATCCCGAAATGGACATCTCGTCCTTACGGATAGTGCTGCTGGTCGCACGTTTTCACCTGTCGAAGGTGATCTCGATAATGCAGCTTTAAAAGTTCCGTTGTTCATTGAAGCTGACGTTACGTTGTTGAAGAAAGGCATTAAACTCAATAAAATTTATAGCTCTACGGAGAATATTCCGTCATCGATACGCCATAAAGATGGAAATTTCGATGATCTCGCTGGTGCGACAATATGGCAGAGCCAAGGGGGGGATGGCTTTTCACCCGCTTCCTGCTATTTTCGTAAGAGGGGTTCCGGGATCGGAGTTCTTGAAGTTTCGGGTCCCGGATTGCACCTTGAGTTACCGTATCGCGTTGAGAAGCAACATTTGGTTTTTATAGCTGAACCCAAAAAACAAGCTACTGACATTTCAGTAGAGGGGGGCAGGTGGCTCAAATTGCTCAGCGGACAGGTTTTGTGGCGAAACGAAGGTGAGTTGTTGGTACTCCAGTCTCCTGCAGGCCATTCTATTCAGCTCACTGCAGTAAAGAGTCGATAAGTTTTGTAGAGTAACAAGATTATGTTGAACATGTCGCGTTTTGTGAGTACGTGATCAAGTGTTTTGCAAAGGAACTACTATGCGCATATCTGGCTGTCTATGGGCTCTTTTATTGACATGTGTCTGCGCTACTTGTGCAGAAGCTGGCCAAACATTTACTTTGGAGCAGGCTGTACAGTATGCCATGAAAGCAAACCCAGGTATAGAATCAAAAGTATTGCAGCTTGAACAAGCAAAGATGAACATTGGGGTCGCACAAAGTTATTTTTGGCCTCGCGTTTCATTGGTTGCATCAAATAATCGTACAAAGAATTATGAACCTATTCCTGCCTATAGCAGCGATAGCCTTAGCCAACGATCCTGGAATAAAGGCCTTCAAGGAACGTGGTCGCTTTTTGCTGGTTTTGCTCACCTTAACAATTTGATCAAGGCAAAATTGAATAAAGACGTTGCTGCAGCAAACCAGCTTCAGTCAGAGTTGGAATTGGGTTGTAACGTTCAATTACAGTTCTTACGGCTTCTTAAGCAGCGTGAGGACTTAAGAAGCGCTGAAGAATCTCTTGTTCGTATCAAGAAACAGTTAGCTGCGTCTGAAGCTTTTGTTAAACAAGGAATGGCGCCATATCTGAACGTGTTACAAAACCAGGTAGAACTATCAAAGGCCCAGCAAAATATTATCAAGGTTAAAAACGATATCCGGAACTCTGAAGTGCAGCTTAATAAGTATTTGAATTTTTCTCCTGATGTCCCGGTTAACTATGTCGGCAGGTTGAACGATTTTTCTCCCGACACTAAGTATACTGAAGAATTGGCAATTGATGCAGCTCTCAAGTCGAGACCTGATCTTATGATCGCCCAAAAATCAATTGAAGTTGCTTTCAAGGATATGAATATCAGCATGGCAAAGTTTTTACCTCGAATTGATGCTACATATAATAATATGCAGCTTAGCATCGACTACGATGATCCGCGATATGAAGATTATGGGCGTCACTACTGGTCAGCTGGTATGCAGTTTTCTTGGGAAATTTTTTCTGGCGGTGAAACTTCATTTGATTCCCTGGCGCAGAGACGAAAGGCGCAAGCTTTGCAGCAGGAATATGAAAATTCATTATCCTCTGCTCGGGCTGAAGTGATTCGATCTTTGCTTGACATTAAAGCGGCTAAGGAGCTAATCAAGGTCTCTCGTACTGGTGTGATAGCTGCCCGTGAAAGCTATGACATGGCTAATAGACGCTACATGACCAACACGGGGACAATCACAGAACTCCTTGATGAGCAACTTCGTTTAACCCAGGCTGAAAATGATGAAAGCCAATCGATGCATGATTTTCAAGCTGCTCGATCTCGTTTTTTTTATTACATAGGGCAGAAAAATTCTGGGTTAAAATAGTTTTTGTAGCTGTCTATGGAGGTGTTGACAATATAGGAGCAAAGAAGTTATTTGTTGCGCGTATGAGGCGTGCTGACAAGGAAGGTAGTAACATGGCGCGATTAACCATTCAAAGGTGACATCAGCTGCCTAAGTAAGCACCGTGGCAAAATTTGCCTCAATAATTCCTTCGGAGGATAAAATGGCTGTATCGATTCCTAAATGGTTTGATTGGAACGCGTATTTGAACAACAAGTTGGCGACGATGCCTTCTGGAACTACCATGTCTTCCTTGGTTAGCGCCATGAATGCAGCCGGATTTGTCGGTGAAGAGGGTAGCTATCGTCATTTTCTCCAGTTTGGGCATGGAGAAGATGTTTCTCCTTCGGCTGGCTTCAATGCGAGCCAGTACTATACTTTCAAAGCTGCCCAGTATTACAATAAGGCTGTCACTGCCGTGACTGCTGCAGAATCTGCAACTGTCGCGCAGCTGATCAAAGACGCTGGAATGGATGCTTGGACTCATTCGCAGAAGTATGGCACTTCAGAAATGATTAGCACCTCCAACTCCTTTGACACGGCCGCGTACCTTCAGGCGAAAGCCGCTGCTATGGGCGGAACTTGGACGGCTGCCACTGTTGCGACAGCCATTCAGAAAGCGGGCATGAATGCATACGAACATTACATGCAGTACAAAGGTACGGGTGCTGGGGAAGTATCTGCCACTGTTACTTATGTGGTGGATTCGAGCAAGCAGGCGAGCAATCCTGGTCAGACTTTTACGCTCACTGCAGGTGCGGACCCCATCACCGGTACCGCTGGCAACGACACCATCAATGCCCTGACCATCAAGGCTGACGGCACTGCCGCCACCACCCTGAGCGCCTTTGACGTGATCGACGGCGGTGCCGGTGATGACACGCTGAACATTTACAGCGATAACGTCAGCAACAAGACTCTTGATGCCAACACCACCATCAAGAACGTTGAGAACATCAACATCTACAACAGTACCGCGGCCTTTAACTCCACCGCCGTGCCGGCTGCGATTGACGCCTCCAAGCTGGTTGGCGTGAAGAACATCAACCAGATCGGCCTTGATGTTGCTGTGACTAACCTGGGCGACGACACCGTTGCTGCCTACAAGGGTGGCACCGCTGCTGCCTCGGTTCTGAACGTTACCTCCACCAACACCGCGACCAAGGCCGCTGTGGCGCTGGACGGCATCGCCGAAGGCGACACCATCACCTTCAACGTTCCGACCGTTGCTCCTGCCAACGGCGGCGCGCTGAACAGTATTACTGTTTCCGGTACCGTTGCTGACACCAACCTGGATGGCACTGTTGCCACCACCAACGTTGGCGTAACCGTGGGCCGTGGCGTTCAGTCGCTGGCTGTGAATACCGCTGTCGACACGACGCTGACTGTCACCAACGGCGCTGATGCAACCAAGCCGGTCACCACTGTCGATGCTTCCGCATCTGCCGGTAAGGTGACCTACGTTGCTGCTAACACCGTGGCCAACGTCAGTACCGGCAAGGGTAACGACGTCGTCACTCTGGCGACTGCTTACACCGCTACGCTGACCGCTGCCACCGTAAACGGCGGCGAAGGTGATGACACCCTGAACGTCAACGTCACCAACGCTGCTGATGCAACCGGCACCACGGTTTCCGCAGTGGGCGGCGCTGGCAAGGACACCATCAACCTGAACATCATCAATGGTGCTACCAAGTCCGTCGGCGTTACGGTCGACGCAGGTGCTGGCAACGACACGGTTGACGTTAACTTCGCGGTTAAGACCACTGACTCCATCGACGGTGGCGCTGATACCGATACGGTCGCCCTCGCTGGTAAGGCTGCCCGCGTTGCCGATGACTTCATCGTGATCAACAAGGTGCTGAAGAACTTCGAAACCATCCAGTTCAAGACTGCTGAAGGTGCTGTTGGTACCAAGCTGGACGCCTCCCTGCTGGCCACCAACTACACCACGCTGGACTTCTTCACCAGTTCATTCGTTGATAACGTCGAAGCTCAAGCGCTGGTTGCTCGCGGCAACCTGACCGCTGAAGCCAAGGGCTACGTGAATGTCGGTGAAGGCACTCCTGCCGCTACCGCCATCACCTATGCAGGCACGCTGAACATTACCGAAAAGCTGACCGGTGCCGTCAATGCCCACGCTGAAACGGTTAACTTGACCGTCGAAGGTGGCAAAGCGAATGCTGTTGCTGCTGTGGTTGCGACCCTCACTGGTGAAGCCAAGACTGCTACCGTGGCTCTGTCCGCTGGTACCGATACCAAGGGCACCGTCTCGACTACCGATGACGTGTATGTTGCTTCTCGAGTCATCGTTACGAACGGCGCAGGAGCTGAAGGCCTGAAAGCACTGACGAGCCTGACCCTGTCCGGTAACGGCACTGCCACCATTACCAACGTCGACACCACAGCTCTGGTGACCGTTGATGCTTCCGCGCTGAACAGTGTGGACATCACCGGCAAGGCTACGACTGGTCTGGTCTACAGCACCACCAACACCAAGGCTGAAACCATCAAGCTGGGCGCAGGCCTGGATTCCGTGACCATCGCTGGCTCGACCTACACCGTTGGCCAGACCAAGATGGATACTGTCGAGGGTCTGAACCTGGTGGTGACTGGCGGCGCGATTGATGCAACCAAGGGCGACACCCTGGCCATCACTGGCCTTGTCAACCTTGGCGCAACCGGCAAGTTCACCACCACCCAAACCGATCTGGATCTGGCCCTGCTGGATGCCGCCAAGTTCAAGGTCGCTGGCGTTGATGTGGACACCGTTGCTTTCCATCTGAATGGCAACACCTACATCTATCAAGATGGTGCTGGTGTTCCGGGCGCTGAAGACAACCTCGTGAGCACGGACGACATCCTCGTGAAGCTGACGGGTACCATCGATCTCGACGCACTGGTTCTGGCTGTCTAATCTCCCCCGGAGACAAGCACCCGCCCTCGGGTAGGTGCTTGAGGTGACTGAAACCCTGTCCTTCTCACGAGGGGCAGGGTTTTTTCCATAAGGGCCTTGCGGATGTGCAGGGTCTTTACGGAAGAGAATAGCTGCATTGCAGCGTGAGGTCAGGATGGAATGAGTGACGAGATCGACGATCAAAAGCGGGTTGAGTTCTATTCGGCTGGATTAACCGCTTGGTACAACACACGCCTTGAGCATGACAAAAGCCTGTTGACTTTGTCCGCAGGTGGGATCGGATTGCTTATGACGCTGATGACCACGGTTGGGGTCTCGTCGGCAGAGTCGCTAGTACTGTATATCTGTGCGCTCCTGGCATTCTTGGTTTGTCTTGCGGCTGTCCTGGTTATTTTCAAAAAGAATGCCGACCACCTTGAAGAAGTGATCAGTGGTACTGGGCAGCAGAATGACCCAGCCTTGAGTCGACTTGACGCAGTTAGAACGTGGTCCTTTGCGTTCGGTGTGGCTTTCTCAGTGGTCATCGGTATATCCGCAGCGATTCATTCTTATGGCAAAGAGGAGAAAAACTTGTCCAATTCAGAAAATTCGCAAAATGGCAAGCAGCCGCTCAATGAAAGTTTTAATGGGGTTAGCCGTTTGCAGCCTCAAGCAGATTTGACAAAGAGTTTTAATGGCATAGCGAAGCTGCAACCGTCGAACTCGCAAGCGGCTACACAACCACAATCACCCACACCAGCGACTCCCTCATCGCAGCCAGCCGAAAAGTAATTACGGGCGCTGCATGCAACGCTGATCTGGATATGGTTGTCAAGAGATTTGATGCCTGCCTCATCGCCGTGCTCATCAATCGCGAGCACAGCCGCCTTTCGAGCCAGGTCAAGACGCTTGAGAAAGCGCTGTACGCGCCGTTCTCTGACAAAGAGCACCAGCGCCTGGTCCAGCTGGCAGCCAACTGGCGCACGTTGCTGGCCTTTGACGACGGCGCACCGAAACTGGCCGATGCGCTGGAGGTATTCGTCGCAGCCTACCGGCAACAGTCACCTGACCAAGAGAAGCTCCACGACGAGGTGGTCTTCCAGGCTGGCGTCTACCGCATGGGCCATTGGACACTGGTCAAGCACTTTATCCCCGGCGTCACCGACTGCTTGGACAACTTCGGCAGTGTCCTACCCAGGCATCGCGAGGCCTTCAAGCGCCGATACGAGGCCGAGGGTAATCTGTCTGTCGAAGCGCAGTCACAACTGCTCAAAGCCCAGTACGCCTTGATCCCCAACCGCCGGGACCCGTATCGGCACGAGGAATTGAAACGCCGAGGGCTGGTCACCGCTGACGGCATTGTGCCGATGGGTGTGAAGGAGGCGCTGGCGTTGATTGAGCGAGAAGAAGCGCAGGCACAGCAACCGGCCAAGCGTAGCGTGGTGGCGTGGGTGGCGGATCGGTTTCGGCGGGGGTGAGAGACAAGAACTTTTGACGGATCAGGGTGTAACCTTGAAAATGTCATCAAATAGGTTAAGCCAAAAATTCGGGAGGAATGACTGATGGCATATCGAAACGGAAACTACGCTGCCTTCTATGTGGCTGAGCCGTTCGACCCCAGCGCGCTAGGGGCGAATGCGACAAAGGATTTTCAATACTACAACCTGCTGCGGGCTTGGAAGGGAGCTGATTCGTCATTTCCATTTAATGACTCCCATGACAAGACATACAACGTTCGCGATGGTAGTGACTGGGAATCGACCTTGAAGCCCAGACTGCGGGAACGTCTTCGAAACTCGAAGAACATAGTACTTTTTCTGAGTTCGATCACCGTCAGTTCGCGAGCTCTTCGGGAAGAGATCGACTACGGCATCAATGATCAGGGGGTGCCAGTTATCGTCATCTACCCCGAGTACGATTCAAAGGAAAGCCTCCTTACGAACGGGGCCTTGAAGCAGTCGATAAAAAACCTCTGGGACAAGCTGCCCATTTTTCGGGACTCGATGAAAGAAGTGCCTACGCTTCATGTGCCGATGAAAAAGGAGTTGATTAAATCTGCGCTGCAGAATGATGGTTACATGGTGGGGAGCAAAAAAGAGCCTGGCATTTATCGGTACAACCCCTAACCAGAACGAAAGCAAATAAGCAGTCCGGTTTATGTCAAAAGTCAGTTTTCTCGACAAACGCGTCTTCAAGAAATTCCTTGAGATCACCTCTATCCTCAGCGGAACGCTGTCGGTGGTTTTGCTGTTTGTTGAGATTCCGAGCGAGTGGAAGTTGTGCGGACTCGGAATCTTCGTGGCCGTACTTGCCCTTGCTTATGTACTGGTTTGGGTATGGTCGAACACGCTGAACCACATTGACATCAACATCGAAGGTAGTGACGTCACAGTTAAGGTCGGTGACATTTTCCAGCAGCCTGGGCTCAAAGTGATCGCGTTCAATGAGTATTTCGACACACAGGTAGATAACAAGATTATCAGCGACCGATCTTTGAACGGGATTTTTGTCAACAAGCACTTGGGAATCCCTGTTTCCGAACTGGATCGCCTTATTGAGGCCCATCCTTTCGAGGACGGCGACCTGCTTGAAAAGAACGAAAACCGACCGCAGGGGAAGAAGCAAAAATATCGACTGGGGACGATTTTCGTTTTCGACGAATATCTCCTGACCACCTTTGCAAAATTTGACGAGAGCAATAGGGCAGTATTGACGATGCCCGAGTACCTTGAATTCCTGATTAACTTTTGGGACAAGGTAAACAATGTGTACGCCCAGAAAAGCGTGACCACCACAATCTTTGGATCAGGGATCACGCGCATCAAGGGGCACAAAACCATTAGCGATGAAGATCTGCTGAAAATTATGCTGTGGACATTTAGGATCAGCGAGATGCGATTCAAATATCCGGCAAAGCTCACTATCGTCATTCTCAAGGAAAAAATCGACCAGATCAGCCTCCTCGACATCAAGTCGGCGAAAAATGGGGTGTGATTTTCGTATGATGGCGGTGGGGTAAATTTTGCCGATGGGCACTGAGTCCAGCAAGCTGTCGCCATTAACCGCCCTCGGTTGGCGCGATGATGGTATGCCCACCTGCCGAATTCCGCGTCTGCGCAAACGTGAAGGGCGATGCTACGAGTTGGCGCTGCGCGGCTGCCTGCAAGCGCCAGAGTGGGAACTGATACACGGCGAGTGCAATGGCCACAACGGGACTCGCATCGGCCACGCCTGGCTGGAGTTCGACGGCGAAGCCTATTGCCCTGTGCTTGACGAATGCCTGCCGATTCCGGTGTTCGTGTCCAGGCTCGGCGCTACGGAGCACGTCCGCTACACGGCTGATGAAGCCTTGTTCATGAAGCTACGTCATTGGCATATGGGGCCGTGGGAGGTCCGGTGAGCCAGTAGATGAAGGGGATGGAAATGCTGCCGAGGTATGGGTGATTGATGATTGATTCTGCGATGATCGATGTGTTGGGGATGGCTCATGCGCCTTGATCTTGAAAGCCTTTTGCTGGAAAAGGTGAACGTTTTAATTGGCGAACTTTCCGTCAGTAACGCCAGCCACGTTGATCTTTCCCAAGCGCTTATTCAATACATCAATCTCCGAGATCGTATCCCCGGCGTCAGGAAGTGGGTCGTCTGTAAGTCCGACTTTCTTCAGAATCAAAGTTTGGATGCCAATATTTCTGCAGGCCTTGAAAAGCTTGTTTCTGCAGCTAAGGCTGGTGAAGATCTTCGGCCATGGTTGCACGATGCGATATTCGCGGATAAACAGGATGCTCTAATGAACGACTGGGGCATCCAGCACTTTCATCTCGGAGGTACGTTTGAAGCAACCAAAAATGGCCGAAAAAGAATTGCTCGGACAGGGGATGTGCTTTTTGCGCGGCATCATGAAGACACTGGTTACCTCTATTTGATTGGCATCTGCAACCACCGTAGCTTCTCAGAAAAGAACCTTCTGGAGATCGTGCAGAGAAACTGGCCTGATCTGCTTGTTCACGCGAAGATAGAAAATCTGATCGACATCAGTCATTCGCCAACGGGCTCCGAGATTCATCAGCTACGCAAGAATCAGGTCAATTCGGCAGTGGAGATTGGTGGCACGTTTTTCGTTGGGCCAGGAGGGGGTTACACCACGAGCGGTCATTCCACGAAGGCAGTCATGAAAGCCTTGGGTGTCACGCGCTTGCTACGCTCGCTTCAAGAAGAAGTGGATAGCAACCAACTGCAGGTTCGCTTTGTTGTTCAGGATCGGTCGGTGTTCTTGGTAGATGACACCAAGGACAGGCATCGACTGGTTTTGTGATCAACCGTTAACAGAACAGTTGACGGAAAACCTTCACTTCTCCTACAATCATCGTTAATCAATCACGCAACGGTTAACGATCATGGGTTTCGGCACCTTCATCCGAGAAAAACGCGAGCAGGCCAACGTGCCGATGAACGAGTTCGCTCGCAGTCTGGGCATCTCGCCGGCCTACTGGTCGCGCATTGAGCGTGAACTGGAGAAGGCACCCAAGGACGAGCTGATCGTCAAGGCTGCAGAGAAGCTTGGTCTCAACCCCGACGAGGCTTTCATCGAGGCCAGCCGCTTGCCCCCGGATATGCAGAAGGACGTCAGCACGGTTGTCCGCCTGTATCGCAAATCCCTGGGTTAAGGCGGTGACGGATGCCAGCGCTTTCCCTGCGGTATGACTACTGCGCCCTTCGCAAACCACGCTACCTGAAAAAGTCCGCCATTGAGACGGTCGCCCGTGAGGCCAGAGCACAGCTTTTCGCTACAGGCGCGGATGCACTGACGCTTGAGCAACTGGCGGCCATCTCCGATCTGACCATCAACGGCCTGCCGTACCAGCTGTGGGTCAGCCTGGATCATCCCGTCACCGATGAAGATGGCCAACCCGTGCTGGGCCTATGTGAGTTTGACCCGGACTGCGGCGAAGACGCCGTGTCCGTGCTGGTCTCACCCGTCGGCGAGCAACTCACCCCCGAGCTGGCGCTGTCCACCTTCGCCCACGAACTGGGCCACGCCATCTTCGATGCCCCGGCCTGGCTGATCGCCGCCAAACAAGGGCCAGGGTTGTTTGACGACCTCGATGGAGGTCAGCGTCGTGCCTATCGCATGGCCACGCCGGATGCTGAACACCTGGGTGCCACGGCATTGCCGCAAAACACCGCCCTCGAGAAAGAGATCCGCATCGCCGAGTTCCGCGCCAACGAGTTCATGGGCTCGCTGCTGGTGCCACGCGACCGCCTGGTCGAGCTGGCTGTGGCCCGCGCGCCAGATTTTGATGTCGGCATCGAGCGCGATGGCGGCCTGTACGACGACCTGCACGCCGCCATGCCCCGGCTGGTCGAGCAAGGCACCTTCGGCTTTGTCGGTATGGAAAGCCTGCAGCGCGAACTGGCCGCCACCTTCGGCGTGAACCCCAAGTTCATTCGCGTGCGGATGGAGCGCTACGGGCTGTTGCCCGGTAATGGACAAGGATGAAGTACTGAACAGATGCGCAACCCGCCGGCCTGGTGCCGGCATTTTTTGAAGCCTGCGATTAACAGATCGCGCAATCGTATAACAACCCGCCACTCGTAAAGGAGAACAAGAATGGCAGAAGTCGTAGTGATGGATAACCGCGAGTCAGATCCGACGGCCCTCGCCGCAGAGGCGACTGCTACGGGTGGCGGCAAACCGCGCAAGCCTCGGGCTACCGATGGCGGGCCGGAGATCCTGCCCGATATGGGGCACTACGTGACCCTGGTGCGCAAGATCAAGCATCGCGCGCTGGTGGCGCAGTGGCTGCAGCACCTGCACCCTGAGGAGCTACCCGGCATCGAGTGGGAGCACAAGGTCTGCACCAGCTACAAGCAGAGCCTGTTCACCGTGGTCGCGAGCCTGTCCGGTGCCATCCGTCAGCGGCTGGAGGAAGCAGCACAGCGCGTCCTGCTGCTGTCGGATGACTTCGGGTGCGAGGCCGTCAAATCGCTGCTGAGTGAAGACGACGAAAATGAACAACAGGCGGTGGCCGCCGCCGGCGACAAGTACGGCCGGGCGCTCTACCTGTACCTGTGCCGCCTGGCGGACGACAAGGACCGCCGGTTCGAACAGGCCGAGACTGCCCGCCAGCAGAACAAGCAGTGGAAATCCGAAGCCTACGCCAGCCACTTCCGGGGGCCGAAGGCGGTGGATATCACCTTGGACGACACGCTGAAGGACAAGCTCAAGACGGCGATTGCCGCCATCTACCCGCAGGCGCCGCTCAACGATGTGGTCATCGAGCACTTCCAGCGCCGCGACCTGACCCAGGCCGAGGACCGTGGCGGCGAAGACGGGTCGGCTCCGGTCTGGTTGCACACCATCGTGGTCGGCTTCAACGGTAAGGAAACCCACTGGGACAAGATCGTCGACGGCGAAGTGACCACGCGGCACGATCAGGCCCTGCAGCGCATCACCTTCTCCTATGAGCCGAGCACCGGCGCGCTGTCGGTGTTCTGCGACGACCGGAATGCCCGGCAGGAGCTGGCCAAAGCCCTGCGTGACGTGGTGTTGGCCAGCGACACTGAAATCGCCGAGATGCCGCTGCGCGAGTTCAGCTTGAAGGCCTTCGGCAGCGCCGAGGTGTTCAACCTGCTCAAACCCGAGCCGGGCGACGGCATCGAGCGCATCAACATCAACCTGATCAAGGTGGCCAAGTGCCTCGAACAACAGGGCGAAGACGGCACGTTGGAAGTCACGAGCGGCATGACCATCCACCGCGACCGGCGTGACCAGCGCGATGTTTACCAGGTAGCCCGGGAAGACTACAAACAGAACGATCTCAGCGGGTTTGACTTGGTGCAGGTCAAGCTGGTGCTACGCCTGGCCAAGCAAAAGGACCGTCGCGCCCACAACATCGTCGTGCAGATCACCGCGCCCAACGGCCTGAATGACAACGCCAAGACCGAGGACGAGCGCCAGCTGGTGATGCGTCTGCTGAAACGCTGGCACATCGTCACCGAGTTCTGAGGAGGCTGCCGATGCTGACAGAGACGCTGGAACGGCTGGAGCGGTTAGACGGGATGGACAGCACGCTGTTCGGCAGAGAGCTGTTGAGCTTTGGCCGCCTGCTGCTGGACCGGGGCTGGATTGCCGGCATTGGCTATTTCAGCCGGATCGACGTCGAGGTGATGGACGACATCTTCGAGGAGGTGGAGGTCACGGTCGACGAGGCAGCGGGCCGCTACACCTACCCGCACCCATTCCGGCGCAAGGTGATCTTGAGCGGCCCCTTGGCCGAGGTCACCCGCTACCGTTTCCAGCGCGAGCCTTTCTTTGACCACCTGGCCACCCTGCTGGGCATTGAGCCCCGGTTTGCCAGTCGCCGGCGTTGCCTGGTCGAGCACCACCTCTGGTACTTGGGCGACCTCCGTGTCGGCAACCGCCATGCGTTCGTGCCGGTGTTCTTCGGGCGACGGCTCAAGGACGCGCCGGCCGAGCAGATCACCTCGGCCTTGTCCGACCCGGCGTTCGGCACGGGTGGTGTGGTGCTGGCACTGAAAGATCCGAAGCTGGCTTTGCCCAACGGCCACCAAGTGCGCGCCGTCGCTGATCTGCTGATCGTGGAGAACGGCGTGGAGCAGTTCGATCTGCCGGTGCTGGAGCGGATTCTGGTCGGGCTGCCCGCAGATCCGGCTGACGAGCCGGAGGAGTGGTTTGATGCGAAGACGGGTGGGTTGCGACTGCAGCATCTTCAAGAGACTGTCTACTTCTCAGGCATTCAGTTGCAAATCGTCGAGTTTTTCTGGAAGTCGCGCCACGGCGCACCGTTGTCATGGGCAGAGGTCAAGCGCCGGACATTCACAGCCAGCAAGGGCATTGATGACGCCTTCAAAGGCCGGGATTGGTCGCAGTGGATCGAGCGCGTTGGCCACGGAAAACTCAGGCTACGTACATCCCGGTCGGCGTAGTGCCATGCCAAGCCGGGGCTGAACCGCCGATCTGACGACTCAGGCGTGCTGAGATCAATGGGCGCCATTCGCCACAGAGGTGGATGGCGCGAGGGCAAGCGTTCCCAGGGGCCGTCAGGCGCCTGGGAATGGGTGCGTTTCTGGTCTGCTCTGCATCGAACGCGTTACGCGTCTGCCTCGTCAAGGTCGTAGTAGCTGTCGTCGACGCCAGCGCCGATGTCGAGCTCCATATCGTTCATGAGGCAGACCCGCCCAGCCTTCCAGACCCGCACAACGCCTTTGACCAGGATGTTGTCGCCGCTGAACGGCTTGTCGGGGTCTTGATCCATGCCGACGTTGCCTTCGACTGGGATCTCCCAAAATTCACGGCAATCCTTCAGCGCCTCATCGGGCTCGGTCGCCTCGAGGTAGGCACCTTCGAAGTAAGCGTTCGTATTGGCGGCCGCGTCGGACACGGCATCGTGATCCATTACCGTGTCATTGGCAAACCGGCCTGCGACGTCTTCGATGAAGTCCAGCGTGGTCAGGAAAACGGCTGGCGGTTCAGGATCACTCCTGATGGCTGTGGCAATCGCCTCGGTGATCTGATCTGACGCCGCGCCATAGCCCAAGGATGCTGCGCGGGCGGACAGACCCGCCACGTCCAGGATGACAAAGTCTGCCCCGGCAATACCGGGTTCCTCTTCGGTCGATGCCTGGATGGCCGCCAGACTGCCATACCCGAGGCTGGCAGCAAGCAACTGCTGCGTGTGGCCCAGCGAAATGGAAACACCGGATGCCACGAGGGATTGGCGGGCTACAAACGCGAGGGAACTGAAGTCGGACTTCATTGAAATTCTCCAAATTCTGCGCGGGACGTTGAGCGATTACGCATCCAGCACAGTGGGAATCCCAATGGTCGGATGAAAACTTCAGGGTGCAGCGGGATGACCTTTTTTGAGTCGCTCACAACTCGGGCGGGTGCCTGCGCAGAATTCTACGCCAGCGGATGAAAGGATTCAAACGCGCCAGGTAAGCTGCCCAGTGTCTTTCCGGAAAGTTTTCAGGAAATCGTCCAGACATCTTCCGGAAATGGATGCGAAGAATGGGTAACTCCTTAACCACCAAGGAGTTGCGAAATGCAAACCCGTTCCTCGGCCCTCGCGGCCACCCAGCAACCAACTGCCCGCGTCCTCGACATCGGCAGCCTCCCCCTCCAACTCGAAGACCTGACCCGCGAGCGCATCAAGGCGCTTCCCAAGCCGGCGCTGCAGGAACTCTCCGTTCTGCTTGCCGAAATGGACCGTGGCATTGGCCACGCCCGTGAGCAGCTGACCGCTGCGCTCGATGACCTCTACGGCGACACCGCCCGAGCACAACTGCTCGACGCGGGCAAGGACACCGGCACCACGCACCTGACCGACGGGGATCTGGCCATCACGGTCGAGATCAAGAAATCGGTGTCCTGGGGTCAGGACGAACTGGCCGCTATCGCGCAGCGCATCGCCAGCAATGGCGACGACCCGGCCGAATACATCGACGTGAAGTATTCGGTCTCCGAGCGCAAGTTCGCCGTCTGGCCCGAAACCCTGCGTCGCCCCTTCGAGGCCGCCCGCACCCTCAAACCCGCCAAGCCGGCCTTCCGCCTGGCAATCGTTGGGGAGGGCAAGTGATGGCACTCCCGATCATCAGCGCCGACCAGCGCCTTGCAGAAAAACGCTGCGCCAAGGTCGCCCTCGTCGGCGTACCGGGTGCTGGCAAGACCTCCCAGATCCGCACGCTCGATGCCGAGCGCACTTTGCTGGTGGACACCGAGGCCGGCGATCTCTCGATCCTCGACTGGGCCGGCGACACCCTGCGCCCACGCACCTGGCCGGAGTTCAAGGACCTGGTGGTGTTTCTCGCCGGGCCGAGCCCGAGCGCCTCACCTGAGCAGGCCTTCTCGCAGGCGCACTTCGACCACGTCTGCCAGAAGTACGGCGATCCGGCGCAGCTGGCCAAGTACGACACCTATTTTGTCGACAGCCTGACCGTGCTCTCGCGGATGTGCCTGGCCTGGTGCAAAACCCAACCGGCGGCTTTTTCCGAGAAGACCGGCAAGCCCGACACCCGAGGTGCGTATGGCCTCTTGGGCACCGAGATGATCGGCGCGCTCACGCACCTGCAGCACGTGCGCGACAAGCACGTCATCTATGTCTGCATCCTCGAGGAGAAGCTGGACGACTTCAACCGCCGCATCTACCAGCTGCAGCTTGAGGGCGCCAAGACCTCGGCCGAGCTGCCGGGCGTGCTCGATGAAGTCATCACGCTGGCCATTCTCAAGGCCGACGACGGCACCCCGTACCGCGCTTTTGTCACCGGCGCAGACAACGCCTGGGGCTTCCCGAGCAAAGACCGCAGCGGCCGGCTCGACCCCCTCGAAGAACCCCACCTCGGAAAGCTCATCGCCAAGTGCCTCGGCCGCGACGCCGTTGCTGCGCACGCCACCGCTTTTCCGACCGCCCACGCATCCCAGGAGTAACCCGCCATGTCCAATTGGAACGATTTCAACGACGCTGAACAGCAGCAGTCCTTCGACCTCATCCCGCGCAACACGGCGGCCAAGCTACGCATGAGCATCAAGCCCGGTGGTTTCGATGACCCGAGCCAAGGCTGGACCGGGGGCTGGGCCACCCAGAGCTTCGAGACCGGTGCGGTCTACCTCGCCTGCGAGGGCGTTGTGATGGAAGGCCCGTTTGCCAAACGCAAGATCTGGTGGAACGTGGGCCTGCATTCGCCCAAGGGGCCGACCTGGGGGAACATGGGCCGCACCTTCATCCGGGCGGCGCTCAATTCCGCGCGCAATGTCCATCCGGCCGACAACAGCCCGCAGGCGCAGGCGGCCCGTCGCATCAGCGGCTTTGCCGACCTCGATGGCCTGGAGTTTGCCGCCCGCATCGACATCGAGAAGGACGGCCGGGGCGAGGACCGCAACACCATCAAAGCCGCCATCGAGCCGGATCACAAGGATTACGCACTGGTCATGGGCGTGATGCCCAAGGGTGGTGCTGGCAATGCGGGCGGTAACTCCGGTGCACCGGCAGCAGTCGCGGCACCCAGCTACACCCCACCGGCTGCTGTCGCACGTCCAGCCCCATCCACCGTCCCCAGCGGCAAGCCCGCCTGGGCGCAGTAAGGGGGGCGTGACGATGATGAGCACACCTATTCTCACGACCAGCCACTACGGCGTGGTGCGCTTCGGTGACCTGGCGGTGGAAGCCGTGGTGCTGGAAGACGGCACCCGTGGCTATGTGCAGCGCCAACTGGCCACCGCCATCGGCCTGCACGAATCGCGCCGGGGCAGCCAACTCAAAACCTTGCTGTCCGATGTCGCCCCCGGTGCAGCGGATGTCTTGCAGGAGAACGCTTGCAGCATCCGCCTGCCCTCGGGGCAAACCACGGCCTTCTTTCCGGCCGGGGTAATCAGCGAGGTCGCCTCGGGCGTGATCGACGCTGCGCTCGAAGGCCGGCTGCACCGTAAACGCCAGCACCTGGTGCCCAACTGCCAGCGCATCCTTAAGGCCCTGGCCAAGTCTGGTGAGGTCGCCCTGATCGATGAGGCCACCGGCTACCAGTACCACCGCGCGCCCGATGCGCTGCAGGCCTTGATCTCACGTCTGCTGCGCGAGCGCGTGGCCAGCTGGGAGCGGCGCTTCAGCCCGGACTACTACCGGGCACTGTTTCGCCTGTTCGGCTGGCATTACCACGGCCATCAGCAGAACCCGCCGGCGGTGATCGGTCAGATCACCCTGCGCTGGGTGTACGACGTGATCATGCCCCGCGAAATCATCGAGGAGATCCGTAACCGCAAGCGCCTGTCCGACAAGGCGCACCAGTGGCTCAGCGATGGCGGTCTCGCCTTGCTGGAAAAGCAGATCCACGCGGTGACCATGATCGCGCGCTCGTCGATGACCTACCGGGACTTCGACACCCGCTGCGCCACGGCGTTTGGCAGCCAGCCGCTGCAGATGACGCTCTTCATCGGTGCGCTGGAGGGAGGGCAATGAATGGCCGGGCAGTGTTGGGTCTGCAAGCGGCAGGCCCGTGGCCTCGGCCACAGCGACAACCGCTTCAAGGTGGGCGAATCGCGCCGGTATCCGATGGACTGGGTCTTTTGCAGCCGGCGCTGCCAGGACGCGTTTCACGCGCTCTATGGCCAGTGGCTCCGAACCGACCTCAAGCAGGAGGACGTGCTCATGGTTGATCCGACCGAATTCGAGCGCGCGGCGATGCGCGCCTGCCTGAAATTCTTCGGCGAGGCAGCCGGTGAGATCGGCTTTGACAAGCCGCTGGGGCACTACAGCGAGGCCGAGGCCTTGCAGGTGATCGAGGCGATTGTGACCGGCTGGACGGAGGCGATGGCGGCTCACCACCAGCAGACGAAGTATCCGCCGGTGCGGGGGATTGCGCCCTATGAGACGCAGGCTCCGCAGCCGGTGGCCACGTTGGAGCCAGCCTCGGCAACGGTCACCTTCGATCCGGCGAATCCCTTCGCGGATCTGGAGGACGACCTGCCGTGGGAAACCGAGACGCCAGCGTCGGCCAAGTCGGACAAGCGTGGGAGGGCGAAGTGATGTTGGACTTCAATTCCACCTCGACCTTCCCAGAACGCTTCGAGGCTTTGATCGATGCCGGGCTGCAGGCGCGCGAGCAACAGCAGGCGAAGCGTCAGTATCTCGGGGCCTCGCGCCTCGGGGTCAGTTGCGAGCGCCAGCTGCAGTACGAGTACGCCCAGGCGCCGGTCGATCCGGACAAGGGGTTTTCGGGCCGCATCCTGCGCATCTTCGAGCGTGGGCACCGCATGGAAGACGCCATGGTCGGCTGGCTGCGCGCAGCGGGCTTCGTGCTCAAGACCGAAGGCAAGGACGGTCAGCAGTTCGGCTTCTCAGTGGCCGATGGCAAGCTGCAGGGGCATTGCGACGGCGTCTTTGTCGACGGCCCCGATGGCTTTGCCTATCCGGCGCTGTGGGAGAACAAATGCGTGGGTACCAAGGCTTTCCGTGAGCTGCAGAAGTCCGGGCTGGCGGTCTCCAAGCCGATCTACCACGCCCAGGTGGTGACCTACCAAGCCTATCTCGGACTGCATGAGCACCCGGCGATCTTCACGGCGGTGAATGCCGATTCGATGGAGATCTACACCGAGCTGGTGCCCTTCGACGCTGCACTGGCGCAAAAGATGTCCGACCGCGCGGTGCGGGTGATTCAGGCGACGGAAGCCGGGGAGCTCTTGCCGCGCGCCTTCGCCGAGGCCAGCCACTTCGAGTGCAAGTTCTGCAGCTATGCGCAGCGCTGCTGGGGAGGTGTGTGATGAGCACAGCTTCCAAGCGCGCCAGCGCACGCAAGACCTACCGCACCGAGTGGGTGGATCGCTGGTCGCCGCCCAAACCCCTGGTCGGGCTGCAGGCCATCGAAAAGGTGTTGAACCGTCACACCTTCCTCGTGTGCCCGGAGTCTCGGCTGGTGGTGGCCGTGCTCGCCCGCGCCATTCACGACAGCTTGAGTCTTTCCAACCGCCGGATGCGGCGCGAGGCCAGGCGCTTTCTGCTCGGGGACGACCTCACGCTCTGGTGCGACCTGGTTGGTTTGCATCCGGACTTCGTGCTTTTCGTGGCACGCAAGGCCGGCTACCTCGCCGACGAGAAATCGCACTGGCAGAAGGTGCCGATCAAGGTGCCGGTGCCGCCAGTTCCTGCCGAGCCGGTAGTCAGCGCCAGCAGCGCACCCGTGCATTCCATCACCTGCCACGCCCACAACCATCCGCCACAGGGAGGGCTGATCCATGCTTGATTTCAATTCGGTGCCGCCGCAGGCCTTCCCTGTGGGTGGTGATCTCAACGCACAACGCGACGCCATCCGTGCCGATCTGCTGGCGCGGCTGGAATCGGTGCTGATGACGCTGCTGCCGGCCGGCAAGAAGCGTGGCCAGAAGTACCTGGTCGGCGATGTGCTCGGCAGTCCTGGCGACAGCCTCGAGGTGTCGCTCAAGGGGGAGACGGCTGGCCTGTGGCACGACCACGCCACTGGCGAAGGCGGTGACATCTTCGATCTGATCGCCGCCCATCACGGGCTCGACACCCAGGCGGACTTCGCCCGGGTGCTGGAGATCGCCGGGCAACTGGTGGGGCGAGCCACCAGCCATCCGCCGAAGCGCAAGAAGGCCGAAGCCCCGGTCGATGAGCTGGGGCCAGCTACCGCCAAGTGGGACTACCTGGATGCCGCCGGCAACCTGATCGCCTGCGTCTATCGCTACGACCCGGCACCGGGCCGCAAGGAGTTCCGTCCTTGGGATGCCAAGCGCCGCAAGATGACGCCACCCGAGCCGCGCCCGCTCTACAACCAACCAGGGGTCGTTGCTGCCGAACAGGTGATCTTGGTCGAGGGCGAGAAGTGCGCGCAGGCCTTGATCGAGGCCGGCATCGTGGCGACCACGGCGATGCACGGCGCCAATGCGCCGGTCGACAAGACGGACTGGTCACCGCTGGCGGGCAAAGCTGTGCTCCTCTGGCCGGATCGGGACAAACCGGGATTCCGGTATGCCGAGGCCGCTTCGCAAGCAGTGCTCATGGCCGGTGCCAATTCCTGCGCCATCCTGCTGCCGCCCGACGACAAGCCCGAAGGCTGGGATGCAGCGGATGCCTTGGGCGAAGGCTTCGACGTTGCGGACTTCATTGCCACCGGCCCTCGCATCACGGTGCAGCCTCTAGGCGATGAGCCCGATCTGCCAGAGTACGACGGGCAAGCCGACCACGACAGCGATGCGACGGTCTGGGGAACCGAGGATGCGCTGGCGGTGAGTTTCACCCGCCGCTACCAGCGCGACTGGCGCTATGTCGCCATGTGGGGCAAATGGCTGATGTGGGATGGCCGTCGCTGGCGTACTGAGGAGACCTTGGCGGCCAGTGACTTGATCCGTCAGGTCTGCCGCCACGCAGCCGTGCGTGCGGACAGCAGCAAGGTCGCAGCCAAGCTCGCGGCCAGTAGCACCGTCAGTGGGGTCGAGCGCTTGGCCCGCTCGGATCGGCGTCACGCCGCGACATCAGACGAGTGGGATGCTGACATCTGGCTGCTCAACACCCCAGGGGGTGTAGTGGATCTGCGCACCGGGCGGATGCGCCCGCACGACCGTGCCGACCGGATGACCAAAATCGCCACCGCGACGCCCAAGGGGAGCAGTCCACTCTGGCTGGATTTCATCGACCAGATTACCCTGGGCGACCGGGAGTATGCCGAGTACCTGCAGCGCTTCGCAGGCTACTGCCTGACCGGGTCCACCCAAGAGCATGCCTTGTTCTTTCTCTACGGCACCGGCGCCAACGGCAAGTCGGTGTTCGTGAACACGCTCTTCACGCTTCTCGGGGACTACGCCGCCAACGCGCCCATGGACACCTTCATGGAAACACGCGGTGACCGGCACCCGACCGATCTGGCGGGGCTGCGGGGTTCGCGCTTTGTCGGCGCGACCGAGACCGAACAGGGTCGGCGCTGGAACGAGTCGAAGATCAAGGAGATCACCGGTGGCGACCGGGTGTCCGCCCGATTCATGCGCCAGGACTTCTTCACCTACTTGCCGCAGTTCAAGTTGGTGATCGCAGGCAATCACAAACCGGCCATCCGCAACATCGACGAGGCGATGAAACGGCGCCTGCACCTGGTGCCTTTCACCTTGACTATCCCCGAAGAAAAGCGCGACCGCACGCTGCCGGCGAGGCTGCTTAAGGAGGGTGACGGCATCCTGGCTTGGGCGCTGGAAGGTTGCCTGGCCTGGCAAGCCCATGGTCTGCGTCAGCCCAAGTGCGTGGCCGATGCCACCGATGAGTACTTCGACGAGGAAGACACCATCGGTGAGTTCCTCGACGAGGAGTGCCAGCAGTACCCGCAGGCTCGTGAGGCGGTGGCAGACGTGTTCGAGCGCTGGCGTCAGCGCGCCGAGAAGCGCAGCGAATACATCGGCACTAGCCGCTGGCTCGTGCAGCAACTGCTGCGCCGGGGATTCCAGCGGGGGCGTACCTCATCCGGCGCGAAGGCGATCTTGGGTTTGTCGCTCAAACCCAAGGATTACGGCACGCGTTTGCCCTACCGCGATGACTGAAAACCGAGATTTGCAAATTGTTGATTTTGAACAGATTTGACCGAATCTGTCCGAGCCATGGATTTACCCCTACACGCGTGCGCGTACACGCCTATAGGGAGTTATCCGGGAGCCGGTCAGGTTCGGTCAAAAAGGAGATTTGACGATGACGACAACGATTTTGGCCCTGGATCTGGGCACGACCACCGGCTGGGCAATGACCGGCCGCGACGGACTCTTCAGCGGCGGCAGAGAATCCTTCAAACCGCAGCGCTTCGAAGGTGGCGGAATGAGATACCTGCGCTTCAAGCGCTGGCTCACCGATATCAAGCAGTGTGCCGATGGCCTCGACTGGGTGGTGTTCGAGGAGGTGCGTAAACACGCCGGCGTCGACGCGGCTCATGCTTACGGTGGCTTCATGGCCCATCTGACGGCCTGGTGCGAGCACCACCAGATCCCGTACCAGGGCGTGCCAGTGGGCACGATCAAGAAGCACGCCACCGGCAAGGGCAACGCCGGCAAGGCCGAGATGATCGCGGCGGCCAAGGCGCGTGGCCATGACCCGGTCGACGACAACCACGCTGATGCGCTGGCGCTGCTGGACTGGGCGATGGCCCAAGGGGGTGTGGCATGAGAACTCACATCGCTTCCATCCCCTGCGCCCTCGGGCGCCTGGCCCCGGCGTCACCCGCCAGCAGCGACGAACTGCGCGCGATGCGTGCAGCGGCCTGGCACAAACAAGGCATCGTGGTCGTGCCGCTGGATGAGATCTTTGATGAGTGGGACCGGGCATTCCTGTCTGGCATCGCCACCAAGCTCTACGGTGCGCGCACTGCCACGACGAAGCACAGCCGACCCTGGCGGGAAGGCGAAGTGATCGACCGGGGCGATGGCGAGACCTGGACGGTGATCGCCACAACACCGAAGTCTGTCACCCTGCGCCGCAGCCGCGATGGCGCGCTGGCGACCCTCGGGCAACTTGGGGAGGGCCGGCCATGACCAAGAAGACACAACGCGCCAAGGCCCGTGCCGAGAAGAAGCCGCGCATCGGCGAGGAGCACATCCGCCCGGATGGCAGCGTGATCCGCTATGTGCGGGAAGAGGACGACGACCAGAAGCCGGTCGACCACTACCGCACCGTGGATACGCTGGCGCTGATGCTCCGAAACGGCAGCATCACCGGTGCCATGCACGATGCCGGCCAGCAGTTCTCGCAGGACTTCGCGCGGGCGTTTGGCAGCGGTGTCGCCAGTCCGAAGCTCGACGGAATGCCGGCTGGGACAGCGCCCGGGCAGATGATGATTGAGCGCAATGCCGGCGCTGCCCGTGCGGTCCGGGATGCGCTGGAGGTCGTCGGCGGCAGTGGCTCTCCGGCGGGATCGGCACTTTGGTACGTGGCCGGGCTGCAGATGTCGATCCGCGATTGGGCATTGCGCGATGGCTGGAACGGTAAGCGTGTCGAGAAAAACGAAGCCAAGGGCATCCTGGTCGCTGCACTCGGCGTGCTGGCCCGATACTACGGCTATGAGCGAGCGCCCAGGCCTCGGCGAGAGACATCAACGCACGCCTGACTTGTCAGGACATCGTCCGGACGCTATGATGGGAGTAGTTTCCGAACATGGGGGTTGCCATGGGCACCTTGAACCTCTCCAAAACCGAACGGATCGATGTCCGCGCCAGCAGCTCTGTCAAGCAGCTGCTGCAGGAGGCTGCGCGTTCTTGCCACAAAAACGTCAGCGAATTCCTGCTGGATGCCGGGGTGATCGCGGCCAACCAAGCGCTGGCAGATCGTCGTCACTTTGTGCTGAACGATGAGCAGTGGCAGGCGTTTCAGCAGGCGCTGGATCGCCCCGTGCAAGCCAAGCCGCGCCTGAAGAAACTGCTCAACGAACCCGGGGTTCTGGGTTGAGTGCAGGATATGAATCGGTCCGCAAGCTCGCGCCTGCGGATTCGACGGAAGGCTTCGACTACCGCAGGTGCTGACGCGAAGGGCGTGACTTGGACCACGGCTGCGCTGGCTGACTCCTTCGCGACTGCTGCTGACGGCACGACCACGGTGACAATTAAAGGCACCGGCGGCGTTGATGTTATTGACGCGAAGGCCGTGAATGATGCAACCATTAAGTTGGTGATCGACGGTGGTCTGGGCGGTACGGCTGGTAAAATCGGTGACAAGCTGACTGGCGGCGCTGGTGACGACACCATTACTGCAAGCGGCCTGGGCAACCATGTTCTGGTTGGCGGCGGTGGTAAGGACACCATCACCGGCGGTAGCGGCAACGACACCATCACCGGTGGCGCTGGTGCTGATACGCTGACCGGCAATGGCGGCAACGATATTTTCAAATTTGCACTCGCCTCAGACTCCGCTCCCTCGGCGTACGATACCATTACGGATTTCGTCGCTAAAACAGCAACTGTAAATGGTGATGTGCTTCAGTTTGCTAAAGATGCGTTTGGCGGTGATATGACTGCCGTCGGCGCCGCTATAACGGTAGTTGTTGCGGATAATGGTAGCTTGGCGTTGGCTGCATTGTCGTCTGCTGCCTTGGGTGCTGACAAGACGAACTTTGCGCTCGATAAGTCGACTGGTACTCTGTACATTGACGGAACGAGTGCTGCTGCAGGTACGTCCGATGGTACGGCTGATATGGCAATCATGCTGACAGGTGTCACGACGATCGACGCCAACGCCATCGCTTTCGTCTAAGCTACCTCTAGAGATAAGCACCGCCCTCGGGCGGTGTGCTTGAGACGAAGCGCAGAAGTCTGGCAGAAGTAGCGGCTGTTATTCTGCAGCGCTGTCGAACGAAGCCAAGTAAGGTCTTCTGAGTTTCAGTGCAAATGGGATAGATAAGCTGCTACAGCGACAAAGCCTCACAATCGCAAGGTTGTGGGGCTTTTTAACGAGGCGATAGAGGAATGATTCTTATTTCTGTTTTGTTGGTTGGCCGTAAGCGTCCGGGGAACTTCATCTGGTAATCCGCGATAGTGTCGTAGAACATACGTGTCCACTAAAATCTTAATGGACACGTATGCACGATGACACCAAGCTGGTCACACACCGACCCAAACGACGTCACCACACTGCACAGTTCAAGGCCCAGGTGGTTGCCCTGTGCCAGCAACCCCACGTTTCGATGGCGTCAGTGGCACGCGCCCATGACCTCAATGCCAACCTGTTGCGACGCTGGGTCTCGGATCATCAGCGCCAGCAATTACGGCTTGAGCCGAGTGTAGCGCCTTCGCAATCGACTGTGCTGGTGAAAAAATCCGGGCTCTTCCGGGTTTT